>JBBAPY010000208.1:0-5458 GCA_040400635.1 Rhodoferax sp. | reverse complement strand
TGCTCGCTATCAATGGGCAACAGTGTGGCCCCGCCGCGCTGGACAGCGTCCATAAAGAATGCGCCGCCCACCACCAGGGCCTCTTTGTTGGCTAAAAGCAGACGCTTGCCCGCCAAAGCGGCGGCAATGCAGGAGGCCAAGCCCGCAGCGCCCACGATAGCGGCCATCACGGTAGTGACCTCGTCGTGCGAAGCCACCCATTCCAAAGCTTGGGGGCCCGACAGCACCTCGGTGCGCAAACCCAGATCGGCCAGTGCGCGCCTGAGTTCGCGGGCATGGGGCTCACTGACCATCACCGCATAGCGCGGCTTAAATTGCATACATTGGGCGGTCATGGTGTCAACCCGGCTATGGGCAGTGAGGGCAAAAACTCGGTAGCGATCCGGTTGGCCCGCAATCACATCTAAGGTGTTGACACCGATAGAGCCCGTGGAACCCAAAATACTGACGGTTTGCATCGCTGCCTCCATGCGCAATACCCCCTTAGCGGACACACAACCACATAGCCAACGGCAGCACGGGCAACAAGGCATCGATGCGGTCGAGCACGCCGCCATGTCCGGGCAGCAACTGGCTGCTGTCCTTCACCCCTGCTGCACGCTTAAACAACGATTCCAGCAAATCCCCAGCCACGCTCATGGTCGTTAAAAACGCGACGGATACCACCATAAAAACAGGGCCGCCCTCCCCTAGTCGACCATAGAGGCTCAAGGCGCCCCATTGACTAGCAGCCTCCCACTGGCGCCAGGCGAATGCCAAAACCATCACCAGTACCAAGCCACCCAAAGCGCCTTCCCAGGTTTTGCCGGGACTGATTGCTGCCGCCAGTTTTCGCGCAATCAAGCGGCCTCCCCACAGACGACCGCAAAAATACGCCGCGACATCGGCGCCCCAAACCAGCACAAACACCGAAAACAAAAAGTTAACGCCCACAGCGCGCGCTTGCACCAGGGCCACCCAGGCAGCAAACAAGGCCACCATGCCCGCGCCCCAGCGAAGCGTTGCAGGCACGCGCAGCCACGCATCCACCCCACCGCGCAACAGACCTGCCGCCAGTAAGACCCAGGCCGAACCAACGGCCCACCACAACCAGGGCCAGGCCTGGGCGGTGCCGCCTTCGCGCCAGAAAAGCAAACAGAGCAAGGCACAGGCTACGCCACTGGCGCGCGCGGGCCAGCTAGACCAGGCGCATAGGCGCGCCCATTCCCACCCGGCCGCGCCCATCATCAAGGCGGTTAAGAGAACAAAGGCCCCTGGATCATCGGCCCAAACAGCGGGAATCAAAACCGCCAAGAGCAGTACAGCGGTAATAATGCGCTGCTTTAGCATGGGCTGGCGGGGTACCAAGAAGCGCCCAAAACCCTGGCGCACAGGGTTTGCGCTATGGCGTTGGGGCCGGTCAGCGCGTTGGTGGCCATCATCACGTCGCCTATACGGCCATGATCTCTTGCTCTTTGGCCGCAACCAATTTATCGACGTCGGCAATGTAGCGGTCGGTCAATTTTTGGATGTCCGCCTCGGAACGCTTTTGGTCGTCTTCAGACACCACTTTGTCCTTTTCCAATTTTTTGACCGCGTCATTGGCTTCGCGGCGCAAATTGCGCACTGCAATTTTTGCGTTTTCGCCTTCGCTACGTACCACCTTGGTCAACTCCTTGCGGCGCTCCTCGGTCATCATCGGCATAGGAACGCGTATTAAATCGCCCATGGAAGCCGGGTTCAATCCCAGATCACTCTCGCGAATCGCTTTTTCAATCTTGGCGCCCATACCCTTTTCCCAGGGCTGAATACCAATCGTGCGGGCATCGATCAAATTGAGGTTGGCCACCTGGCTCAGGGGCACCATGGAGCCGTAGTACTCCACCTGAACCGTATCAAGCAATGCCGGGTTGGCGCGTCCGGTGCGCACTTTAGTCAAGGTATTTTTGAAATTGGCGATGGACTGGTCCATCTTGCCTTCCATGTGGCCCCGGATGTCTGCGATCGTCATACTCTTTACTCCAAGAATTCAAACATGCACCAGTGTGCCCTCGTCCTCTCCCATCACCACACGCTTGAGTGCGCCGTGCTTGAAAATTGAGAAAACTTTGATCGGCAATTTCTGATCACGGCACAAGGCAAAAGCCGCCGCATCCATGATGCCCAGATTTTGCTGCATCGCGCTATCAAAAGTCAGGCTGGCGTAGCGCTTGGCGGTGGGCACTTTTTTCGGGTCAGCGTCATAGACACCGTCCACCTTGGTGGCTTTGAGCACAATTTGCGCGCCAATTTCGGCGCCCCGCAAGGCAGCCGCGGTATCCGTCGTAAAAAATGGATTACCGGTACCAGCGGCAAAAATCACCACCTTGCCTTCTTCTAAGTATTGCAACGCTTTGGGCCGCACATAGGGCTCAACGACTTGCTCAATGCCGATGGCGGACATTACACGCGCCGTCAGTCCGGCTTTATTCATGGTGTCGCCCAAGGCCAAGGCATTCATGACGGTGGCCAACATGCCCATGTAGTCGGCCGTTGCGCGGTCCATACCAACCGACCCGCCAGCCACGCCACGGAAAATATTGCCCCCGCCAATGACCACCGCAAGCTGCACCCCCAGCCGAGTGACTTCTGCAATTTCGTCCACCATGCGCACAATGGTGTCGCGGTTGATGCCAAACTGGTCATCGCCCATCAAGGCCTCGCCGGACAGTTTCAACAAAATTCGACTGTAGGCGGGCTTTATCTGGGTCATGTCAGCATCCGGGTGCGGCAGGTTAGTAAGTATTTTGACGCCGCCATGCGTCCATTGCATCAATGTCCAAGGAGGACATGGCGGCTTTGCGAAGTTTAGGCGCCTTGTTTGGCGGCGGCAACCTGCGCGGCCACTTCGGCGGCGAAGTCATCTACCCGCTTTTCGATGCCCTCGCCCACCACATACAGGGTAAAGCCATGGACCGTCGTAGCGCAGGCTTTGAGCATTTGCTCCACCGTCTGCTTGTCATTCTTCACAAAGGTTTGGTTGAGCAGCGAGACCTCTTTGAGGTATTTCTGCACACCGCCTTCGATGCGCTTAGTCACAATTTCGGCCGATTGCACAGGCTTGCCAGCCGCCGTGGCCACTGCCGCGTCTTCAGCCGCCTTGGCAGCTGCGACGGAACGCTCGCGTTCCACCAGTTCAGCGGGCACGTCGGCACTGGACAAAGACACCGGCTTCATAGCGGCCACGTGCATTGCCACGTCTTTGGCGGCTACTGCGTCGCCATCGAATTGCACCAACACGCCGATACGCGTGCCGTGCAAGTAGGAGGCTACGTGAGAACCTGATGCCGACCTTTTAAAGCGGCGGAACGTCATGTTTTCGCCGATTTTTCCGATCAGGCCTTTGCGCACATCTTCCAAGGTCGGGCCAAATCCATCCTGGCTAAATGGCAAGCCCGCCAACGCGGCTAGGTCTGCTGGATTGTGCTGGGCCACTAACTGGGCGGCACCTTTGACAAGCGCCAGGAAACTGTCATTCTTGGTGACGAAATCGGTTTCGCAATTGACCTCGATCATCGCGCTGGCAGCAGCCTCGGTAGCGATCGCAACTACGCCCTCTGCAGTAACGCGGGCAGCCGCTTTGCCGGCTTTGCTACCCAATTTCACGCGCAATAATTCTTCGGCCTTGACCATGTCGCCATCGGCCTCGGTCAGGGCTCTTTTGCATTCCATCATCGGTGCATCGGTTTTGCCGCGCAGTTCGGCGACCATGCTTGCAGTAATTGCTGCCATTTCTTTACTCCGTAAACAAATCAATCGGTTTCGTTGCTAAAAAAAAGGGGCTAGCAAGCCCCCTTTTAAGGGTTGCGGGCGCGCTCAGGCAGCCTCTTCAACCTCTACAAACTCATCTTCTCCCTCAGCCACCACAGCCTTGACCAGGTCATCGACCGCATTGGCACGGCCTTCGAGCACCGCATCGGCAATGCCACGGGCGTACAAGGTGACGGCTTTGGAGGAATCGTCGTTACCGGGAATCACGTAATCAATGCCTTCGGGTGAGTGGTTGGAATCCACCACACCAATCAGCGGAATGCCCAGTTTGCGCGCTTCTGCAATCGCAATCTTGTGGTAGCCCACGTCAATCACAAAAATGGCGTCGGGCAAGGTCGCCATGTCTTGAATGCCGCCAATGTCTTTTTCCAGCTTGGACAATTCACGGGCAAACATTAGCTGCTCTTTTTTGCTCATCGCATCAAGGCCGGCTTCCTGTTCAATCTTCATGTCCTTGAGACGTTTGATCGAGGTTTTCACCGTCTTGAAGTTAGTCAACATGCCACCGAGCCAACGCTGATCCACAAAAGGCATGCCTGCGCGCTTGGCTTCCATCGCCACAGTGTCACGCGCCTGGCGCTTGGTGCCGACCATCAAGACCGTGCCGCGTTTGGCCGATAACTGGCGCACAAATTTGCTGGCCTCCTGGAACATCGGCAAGGATTTTTCCAGGTTGATGATGTGGATTTTGTTGCGATGGCCGAAGATAAACGGGGCCATCTTGGGATTCCAAAAACGGGTTTGGTGTCCGAAATGGACGCCCGCTTCCAACATTTCACGCATGGTGACTGACATAAATACTCCAAAGGTTAAGTCTTAAATCCGGTTCGATTTTTCCCCTGAGGCGGCATGCGCCCAAAAGGAACACCTTGATAGAACCGGTTTGTGATTAACTTCGCCGCACCCGCTTATATTCAGCGCGCCCAGCAAAGCCAGCTGATTTTACATCAGGTGGCAGTCGCCTCTTCCGACTTGGACCGTCCTTCCCGCTTGGGAAGCGGTTGGATATCGAGCAATACCTCGGTTTTGGACTCGTCTTTGTCGTCCAGGTCCACCGTCAGGCGTCCACCGTCGGTCAGGCGACCGAACAGCAGTTCGTCCGCCAAGGCTCGGCGGATGGTGTCCTGGATCAGGCGCTGCATCGGGCGCGCACCCATGAGCGGGTCAAAGCCCTTCTTGCCCAGGTGCTTGCGCAGTTTGTCGGTAAAAGTGACTTCCACTTTCTTCTCGGCCAACTGGGTTTCCAGTTGCAAAAGAAATTTATCCACCACCCGCAAGATGACATTTTCGTCCAGGGCTTTAAAGCCCACAATCGCATCGAGCCGGTTGCGGAACTCAGGCGTAAATAAACGCTTGATGTCAATCATCTCATCTCCCGCCTCGCGGGGATTGGTAAAGCCGATAGTGGCTTTGTTCATGGTCTCGGCGCCCGCATTGGTGGTCATGATGATGATCACATTGCGGAAATCGGCCTTGCGCCCATTGTTATCGGTCAAGGTGCCGTGGTCCATGACTTGCAAGAGCACGTTAAAAATGTCCGGATGCGCCTTTTCGATCTCATCAAGCAAGAGCACGCAATGCGGTTTTTTGGTTACCGCCTCGGTCAGCAAACCGCCTTGGTCAAAACCCACATAGCCCGGGGGGGCGCCGATCAAGCGGCTGACCGCAT
>JBBAPY010000207.1:0-5474 GCA_040400635.1 Rhodoferax sp. | reverse complement strand
AATCGCAGTGAGAAAGAAGCGGTCATTTCAGAAGTGACCAGCCTCGCCGCTAAAGCTCAAACGCTCGTGATCGCGGAGTACCGTGGCATCACGGTCGCTGACATGACCAAGTTGCGCACTACAGCGCGCGACAGCGGAGTGACGTTAAGTGTGTTGAAAAACACCTTGGCGCGCCGTGCTGTTGCCGGTAGTGGCTTTGAGGTGATGTCCGACCAGATGACCGGTCCTTTGATCTACAGCTTTTCTGTCGACGCCGTGGCTGCCGCGAAAGTGGTATCCGATTTCGCGAAAACCAACGACAAGTTGGTGATTCGCGGTGGTGCGTACGGTGGAAAGGCTTTGGACGTGAACGGCGTGAAGCAATTGGCCAGCATCCCTTCGAAAGAAGTTTTGCTCGCGCAGTTGCTGGGCTTGATGCAGTCACCCATTTCGCGCACCGCGCGGGTGTTGGCCGCATTGGCAGAGCAGCTTGGAGGCGGTGCGCCAGCACCTGCCGAGGCAGAGGTTGCGGCTGCGTAAGCGGCTGTCGCATTCATAGGTAATTCATCCCTGTGCCGCCGTTTGCGCAAAGCGCTCAGGCCCAGCACTAGTACATTAGGAAACAGAAAATGGCATTCGATAAAGACGCATTTTTGACCGCGCTGGATAGCATGACGGTCATGGAACTCAACGACCTGGTGAAAGCCATCGAAGAGAAATTTGGTGTAAGCGCTGCTGCTATGTCAGCGCCCGCCGCAGGCGGTGGCGCTGCAGCACCGGTCGCAGAAGAGAAGACCGAATTTAACGTCGTGCTGCTCGAGGCAGGCGCTAACAAGGTATCGGTCATTAAGGCCGTGCGCGAAATTACCGGTCTGGGCCTTAAAGAAGCCAAAGACATGGTCGACGGCGCTCCCAAAGCCGTTAAAGAAGGCATTGCTAAGGCTGACGCCGAAGCTGCCAAGAAGAAGCTCGAAGACGCCGGCGCAAAGGTCGAACTCAAGTAAACGCGATCCCATCTTGCTGCGCCAAGTCGGCAAGATGGGAAAGCTGGACGCAAATGCTGCTGGGACCAGCAGGATTTGCGCCTCAGAGTACAGCTGACAAGCCCGTCGGATGACAGGCTTGTCAAGTGTCTTCTGACCCCGACTGCAGAAGATGCCTTGGTTCGGGTCGCGTGCAATGCGCGACCGTCCGCCAATGATTGGTAGCGGCCAATCACCAAGAATGAAACACAGTCGCCTAGGACCCCCAGGATTCCTCAGACTTTGCCCGGAGATCTCATGGCTTATACATACACAGAACGTAAACGCATACGCAAAAATTTCGGCAACCGCGACAGCGTACTCGAAATCCCTTACCTGCTCCAAATGCAAAAGGACGCCTATACCGCGTTTTTGCAGGCCGATGCCAACCCAAAAAAGCGTACCCAGGAGGGCTTGCAAGCTGCTTTTGAGGCTGCTTTCCCCATCGTCTCGCACAATGGTTTTGTCGAGATGAAGTACCTTGAGTACAACCTGGCCAAACCCGGCTTTGATGTACGCGAGTGCCAGACCCGTGGCTTGACCTACGCTTCTGCGGTGCGTGCCAAGGTGCAGCTGATTATTTACGACCGCGAAGCTTCTACCAGCCAGAATAAAGTGGTCAAAGAGGTGAAGGAGCAAGAGGTCTACATGGGCGAAGTGCCTTTGATGACTAGCAAAGGCTCTTTCATCATCAACGGCACCGAGCGCGTGATTGTCTCGCAATTGCACCGTTCGCCTGGTGTGTTTTTCGAGCATGACAAAGGCAAAACCCACAGCTCCGGCAAGTTGCTGTTTTCGGCCCGCATCATCCCCTACCGCGGCTCCTGGCTGGACTTTGAGTTTGACCCCAAAGACCTGCTCTATTTCCGTGTGGACCGTCGCCGCAAAATGCCGGTCACGATTTTGCTCAAGGCCATCGGCCTGAACAATGAATCCATACTGGCTAACTTCTTTGTCAATGACAACTTCCGCCTCATGGATAGCGGCGCGCAAATGGAATTTGTGCCCGAGCGCCTGCGCGGCGAAGTCGCCCGCTTTGACCTGACCGACAAGTCCGGCAAAGTGGTGGTAGCCAAAGACAAGCGCCTCACAGCGCGCCATACCCGCGAGCTGGAGCAATCCGGCACCACCCACATCAGCGTGCCGGAAGACTTTTTGGTGGGCCGCGTCGTTGCGCGCAATATCGTCGAAGCCGAGACGGGTGAAATCCTGGCTAAAGCCAACGAAGAATTGACCGATGCGCTGCTGAAAAAGCTGCGCACTTCCGGCATCGCCGATTTGGCTTGCATTTACACCAATGAGTTAGACCAAGGTGCTTACATCTCGCAAACCCTGCGCACCGATGAGACGACGGACGAATTTGCCGCCCGCGTAGCCATATACCGCATGATGCGCCCCGGCGAGCCGCCCACTGAAGACGCCGTGCAAGCCCTGTTCCAGCGTTTGTTCTACAACCCGGATACTTACGACCTGTCGCGTGTGGGCCGTATGAAATTCAACGCCAAAATGGGTCGTGCTGAATCGACAGGCCCCATGGTTTTGACCAACGAAGACATTTTGTCGGTGGTCAAAATTCTGGTGGACTTACGCAATGGCCGTGGTGATGTGGACGATATTGACCACCTGGGTAACCGGCGCGTGCGCTGCGTGGGTGAGCTGGCTGAAAACCAATACCGCACCGGTTTGGCGCGTATTGAAAAAGCCGTTAAAGAGCGTCTGGGCCAAGCCGAGCAAGAGCCGCTCATGCCGCACGACCTGATCAACAGCAAGCCGATTTCCGCCTCGCTCAAAGAGTTCTTTGGCGCGTCGCAGTTGTCGCAGTTCATGGACCAGACCAACCCCTTGTCAGAAATCACGCACAAGCGCCGAGTCTCTGCCCTTGGCCCAGGCGGCCTGACGCGTGAGCGGGCCGGCTTTGAGGTGCGTGACGTGCATGTGACCCATTACGGACGCGTGTGCCCCATCGAGACCCCTGAAGGCCCGAATATTGGCCTGATCAACTCGCTGGCTTTGTACGCCCGTTTGAATGAATACGGCTTTATCGAAACGCCTTACCGTCGCGTGGCCAATAGCAAGGTCACCCACGAGATCGATTACCTCTCCGCTATCGAAGAAGGCAAATACGTCATCGCCCAAGCCAATGCGGTCTTGGACAAAGACGGTGTCCTGACCGGCGAATTGGTTTCGGCGCGTGAGAAAGGCGAATCGGTATTGGTGGGTCCAGAGCGCGTGCAGTACATGGACGTCTCGCCGGCGCAAATCGTTTCGGTGGCAGCATCCTTGGTGCCCTTCTTGGAGCATGACGATGCCAACCGCGCACTCATGGGCGCCAATATGCAGCGCCAGGCGGTCCCGGTGTTGCGCCCAGAAAAAGCCTTTGTAGGAACCGGTATCGAACGCGTTGCCGCAGTGGACTCCGGAACCGTGGTGACTGCTAATCGTGGTGGCGTGGTGGACTATGTGGACGCCACGCGCGTGGTGGTGCGCGTCAACGACGCGGAAGCCCAGGCAGGTGAAGTGGGTGTGGACATCTACAACCTGATCAAGTACCAGCGTTCCAACCAAAATACCAACATCCACCAACGTCCCATCGTCAAAAAAGGCGACAAGCTGGACAAAGGTGATGTGATTGCAGACGGCGCATCTACCGACTTGGGCGAGTTGGCCCTGGGTCAGAACATGCTGGTCGCCTTCATGCCGTGGAATGGCTATAACTTTGAGGATTCCATCCTGATCAGCGAACGCGTGGTGGCCGAAGACCGCTACACCTCCATTCACATCGAGGAGCTGGTGGTCATGGCCCGCGACACCAAACTCGGTGCCGAGGAAATCACCCGCGACATTCCCAATTTGAGCGAGCAGCAACTCAACCGTTTGGACGAGTCCGGCATTATTTATGTCGGTGCGGAAGTCATGCCGGGCGACACCCTGGTGGGCAAGGTCACACCCAAAGGTGAAACCACGCTGACGCCGGAAGAAAAATTGCTGCGCGCCATCTTCGGCGAAAAAGCCAGCGATGTGAAAGACACCTCTTTGCGCGTGGACCAAGGCTCGCAAGGCACGGTGATTGACGTGCAGGTGTTTACCCGCGAAGGCATTGTGCGTGACAAGCGCGCGCAGCAAATTATTGACGACGAGCTCAAGCGCTTCCGTCTGGATTTGAACGACCAACTGCGGATCGTGGAAGCCGATGCCTTTGACCGTATCGCCAAGCTATTAACCGGCAAGGTCGCCAATGGCGGCCCGCAAAAGCTGGCCAAAGGTAGCAAGATCGACAAAGCCTACCTGGAATCGGTAGAGAAATTCCACTGGTTTGACATCCGACCGGCCGACGATGCGGTGGCTTCGCAACTGGAAAGCATCAAAGCGTCACTGGAGCAAACCCGACACAGCTTTGATTTGTCCTTTGAAGAAAAGCGCAAAAAACTCACCCAGGGCGACGAGCTGCCCGCGGGTGTTTTGAAAATGGTCAAGGTGTATATCGCTGTCAAGCGCCGCTTGCAACCGGGTGACAAAATGGCCGGCCGCCATGGCAACAAAGGCGTGGTGTCCAAGATCGTTCCGGTCGAAGATATGCCTTACATGGCCGACGGCACCCCCTGCGATATCGTGCTCAATCCGCTGGGCGTTCCTTCTCGGATGAACGTCGGTCAGGTGCTGGAAGTGCATTTGGGCTGGGCCGCCAAAGGCCTGGGCCACCGCATTGGCGATATGTTGCAAGAGCAGTCCAAGATGGCCGAAATGCGCCAATTCTTGGACGCCCTGTACAACGGCTCGGGCCGCAAAGAGGCGCTTGCCGATTTGAGCGACGAGCAGGTGCTGGAAATGGCTGCCAATTTGCAGACCGGTGCTACTTTCGCCACGCCTGTGTTTGACGGTGCCTCGGAAGAAGAAATCCGCGGAATGCTCAAACTCGCTTACCCCGAGGAAGTGGCTAAGGCCAAGGGCCTGACCGAGACGCGTACCCAGGCTTACCTGTGCGACGGCCGTACCGGCGAGCCTTTCGAGCGTCCTGTCACGGTCGGTTATATGCATGTGCTCAAGCTGCACCATTTGGTCGATGACAAGATGCACGCCCGTTCCACCGGACCTTATAGCCTGGTCACGCAGCAGCCTTTGGGCGGCAAGGCGCAGTTCGGCGGCCAGCGTTTCGGCGAGATGGAGGTCTGGGCTTTGGAGGCCTATGGCGCTTCCTATGTCTTGCAGGAAATGCTGACGGTCAAATCCGACGACGTGCAAGGCCGTACCAAGGTGTACGAAAGCATCGTCAAGGGCGAGCATTCCATCGAGGCCGGCATGCCCGAGTCCTTTAATGTGCTGGTCAAGGAAATTCGTTCCCTGGGCCTGGATATCGAATTGGAGCGTGGTTAAACACCAAGTTAGAGACCTTTCGCGGCAGCCGTCCGGTGGATGTGCTGCCCCTCACATGAAAAAGGAATTTCCATGAAATCATTACTCGACCTGTTCAAGCAG
>JBBAPY010000206.1:0-5569 GCA_040400635.1 Rhodoferax sp. | reverse complement strand
TGGACAAGCCCGATGTGGACATGATCGAGGGCCTGTCGCCCGCCATCTCCATCGAACAAAAAGCTACCAGCCACAACCCGCGCTCTACCGTGGGCACGGTAACCGAGATCCACGACTACTTGCGCCTGCTGTTTGCCCGCGCCGGCACGCCCTACTGCCCCGACCACGGCCAGCCCCTGCAAGCGCAAACCGTCAGCCAAATGGTCGATGCGGTGCTAGCCCTGCCGCAGGACACGCGGCTGATGATTTTGGCCCCGGTGGCGCGTGAGAAAAAAGGCGAGTTTTTAGATGTGTTTGCGCACATGCAGGCCCAAGGCTATGTGCGTTTTCGCATCAATGGCGTCGTCTATGAAGCGCAAGATATTCCAGCGCTGAAGAAAAACGAAAAGCACGATGTCGATGTGGTGGTGGACCGGCTCAAAGTGCGGCCTGAGTTGCAACAACGCCTGGCCGAAAGCTTTGAAGCCGCGCTGCGCCTGGCTGCCGGGCGCGCTATCGCGATGGAGATGGACAGCAGCGCCGCCGACGGCAGCCTGGTGGAGCACCGCTTCAACGCCAAATTTGCCTGCCCGCTGTGCAGCTACAGCATCAGCGAGCTCGAGCCACGCTTGTTTTCTTTCAACTCACCGGTGGGCGCCTGTACTGCTTGCGACGGCCTGGGGCAGCAAGATATTTTCGATGTGGCGCGGGTGGTGGCCTTTCCGTCGCTCAGCCTGGCCAGCGGCGCGATCAAAGGCTGGGATAGGCGCAACGGCTATTACTTCGCCATGCTGGAGAGCCTGGCGCGGCATTACAAGTTTGATGTGGAAGCGCCTTTTGAAAGCCTGCCTGCGCATGTTCAACATGCGGTCTTGCACGGCTCGGGCGAGGAAGAGATCAAGTTCAGCTACGTGCTGGAGTCGGGCAACTCGCAGGGCCGCAAGGTCAGCAAAAAACACCCGTTTGAAGGCGTGTTGCCCAATTTGCAGCGGCGTTACCGCGAGACCGAATCGAGCCTGGTGCGCGAAGACCTGGCGCGCTTGCGCAGCACGCACCCCTGCAGCGAATGCAAGGGCACGCGCTTGCGCGCCGAGGCGCGTCATGTGAAGGTGGGCGAAGGCAGCCAGGCGCGGGCGATTTTTGAAATCAGCCAAAGCACTTTGCTGGAGGCCCAAAGCTATTTTGAAAGCCTGCAACTGCGCGGCTCTAAGGGCGAGATTGCAGCCAAGGTGGTGCGCGAAATCGGGCTGCGCCTGAAGTTTTTGAACGACGTGGGCCTAAGTTACTTAAGCCTCTCGCGCAGTGCGGAGACGCTGAGCGGCGGCGAGTCGCAGCGCATACGCCTGGCCAGCCAAATCGGCTCAGGCCTGACAGGTGTGATGTATGTGCTGGACGAGCCCAGCATCGGCCTGCACCAGCGCGATAACGACCGCCTGATCAGCACCTTGCGGCATTTGCGCGACATCGGTAACAGCGTGTTGGTGGTGGAGCATGACGAAGACATGATGCGCGCCGCTGACTATGTGATCGACATGGGCCCAGGCGCTGGTTTGCACGGTGGGCAGGTGACGGCGCAGGGCAGCTTTGCGCAGGTGCGCGACAACCCCAACTCGCTGACCGGCAAATACCTGTCGGGCGCGCTGCAAATCGCCATTCCTGAACACCGGCGCGCATGGTTGCCGACGGTGGAAAGCCTTGCCTACCAGGCTAAAAACCCTTCGCGCTTTGCGCCCAGCCCAGCGGCCGAGCGGCGTGCCGAGCGCGAGGCGCACCACCGCGCTACCTTGGGCGAGTGGCAATCGCTGCGCGTGTTGGGCGCGCGTGGCAATAATTTGCAAAACGTCAGCGTGGCTTTCCCGGTGGGCTTGTTGACCTGTGTGACCGGCGTATCGGGCTCCGGCAAATCCACGATGGTCAACGACACCTTGTACGCCGCCGCAGCGCGCACCATCCACCGCGCGCACGAAGAACCAGCGCCGCACGACAGCATCGAAGGCATCGAGTATTTCGATAAAGTCATTAACGTGGACCAGTCGCCCATTGGGCGTACGCCACGCAGCAACCCGGCCACTTACACCGGCTTGTTTACCCCCATCCGCGAGCTGATGGCCGAAGTGCCTATGGCGCGCGAACGCGGCTACGGCGCCGGGCGCTTTAGCTTTAACGTGCCCGCCGGTAGTGGTGGCGGGCGCTGCGAAGCCTGCCAGGGCGATGGCATGGTGAAAGTGGAAATGCATTTCCTGCCCGATGTATACGTGCCCTGCGACGTTTGCGCCGGGCAGCGCTACAACCGCGAGACGCTGGAAGTGCTGTACAAGGGCAAAAACATTGCGCACATCCTGGAGCTGACAGTGGAAGCTGCGCTGGACTTTTTTCAGGCGGTGCCTACGCTGGCGCGCAAGCTGCAAACCCTGATGGATGTGGGCCTGAGCTATATCCGCCTAGGCCAATCGGCCACCACGCTTTCGGGCGGGGAAGCGCAGCGGGTGAAGCTGGCGCTCGAATTGTCCAAGCGCGATACCGGGCGTACCCTCTACATCCTAGACGAGCCCACGACCGGCCTGCACTTTGCCGACATCGCTCTGCTGCTCAAAGTGTTGCACCAGTTGCGCGATGCAGGCAACACGATTGTGGTGATTGAGCACAACCTGGACGTGATCAAGACCGCGGATTGGGTGATCGACATGGGCCCCGAAGGCGGCTCCGGCGGCGGCACTTTGGTAGCAGCAGGTACGCCGGAGGACATTGCCGCCACGCCCGGTAGTTTTACCGGCACCTATTTGCAGCGGGTATTGCAGCGGCGCGCTTAAGGCAAGGGCCTTAGCGCTTTAACTGGCAATAGGTCAAGCCTGGAACGGTTTCAAGTCGGCGTCTGCAACAAGTCCATTGCCAAACACAAATCGGCCCAGGCTTTGGCCTTGTCCGCTGCTTGGCGCAGCAAGGCCTGCGGGGTGTACGTCACCAACACCGGCACACCCTGATAGCGATAGACCTGGCCGCGCTGGCGGCCCAGCGGCAGCGCTGCCTCTTGCGGGTGCTCTTGCAACAAAACCTGGTTGGCAAAACGGCCCATGGCCAAAATCACCGACGGTTGCACCAGGGCAATTTCACGCTGCAAATAGGCGGCGCATTGGGCTAGTTCGGCGGCCTGCGGCACGCGGCCCTGGGGCGGGCGGCATTTGCTGACTTTGGTGACATAGGCCGCTTCCAAACCCGGCACCGCCTCGCCGCGCGTGGCACCTACGGCTTTAAGCATATTGGCCAGTAGCAACCCGGCTTCGCCGGTAAAGGGCTGGCCTGCGGCATCTTCGTATTCGTCCGGCGGGTCGCCCACCACCATCCAGCGCGCGCGCCGCCCAGCCTGGGCATTGAGCATGCTGTGGCTGCGACCGGCGCACAAACCGCAGGCCTGGCAATCGGCGGCGGTGCGCGCCAGGGCGTCCCAGTCCATGGTGGCGATTTGGCTCAGGTCGTTGGCGCCGTCGCCGCGCTGAACCATAGGCAGGCGGCCAGGGCTGGCGGCTGGGCTTGCAGCCCCTGCAGGATTCTGTGAAAGGGGCCTGAGCGCCGCCTGGGCATTCGGGGCGACGCGCAACAGGTCTTGGGAGCCCACTTGGTTTACGGCCGCCGCGCCCGGCAAGGTGCTGGAATCGGCAAGAGCGAAATCGGTGCCCGGCAACCAAACGCGCACGCCCATCTCCAAGAGCATGGCGCGTTGTCGGGTGTCTAAAGAAAGCGGCATAGGCCCATTATCCAAGTTGCAAGCGCATGACCAGCGCATCTTCCCGCTGACCGCGCCCAGCGGCGTAATAAGCCTTGCGCTGACCGACCACTTCAAAACCATGGCTTTGGTAGACCTTGATGGCGCGGGCGTTGCCCACCCGCACCTCCAACCACAAGATGCGCGCCGCTTCGCTCACCGCCCACAATCGCGCGGCGTCCAGCATCAAGCGGCCCCAACCCTGGCGCTGGTAGCTGGGGTCCACCGTGATGTTCAAAACATGCGCCTCCTCTACGCCGGGCATGACCACGAAGTAGCCCAGCAGCGTATCGCCCCCGAGCAGCAGGCGCGCGTGGTAGCCGCTGTGCAATACATCGCTGAAATTGGCGCGTGACCAGGGGTGGGCATAGGCGCGTTGCTCCACTTCCATCACCCGCGCCAGGCTGGGCATGTCCATGGCCGCTATGCGCACCTCGGCACGCTCCAGCGCTTTAGGTCCCGGCTGCCTGCGCATGCGTTGCGGCGGCGTGTGTAGGCGCGGGTGCGGCCTCAATTTGGGCCAGGCCCGCTTTGTGGGCTTTCTCCAAAGCGCGCTCGCCCGTGGTCTTGGCGACTTTGTCGCGCACATACAAAGGCAAAGCCTGCTCCGGCGCTACGCAGCCACCCGCCGCTATCAAGGCCGGCGCCACTTGCAATAGCGCCATAGCCTGCGGCAGCGCTTCGCAACAGAACAGGCCCGCAGGGGCCGACAGACGCTCGCCATAGCTGGTAAATACATTGCCAGCCCAAGCGCGCCATGGCGCGTTCAGCACAGCGCCGGGCAGCAAAATGCTTGCGGCATGTGCCGCGTGCGCAGACTGCGACCAGGCGGCCACTTGCTCGGGCGCCAAGAGGCAGGGCGCTTGCAAAGTGGTCCACACATCGCCAGCAAATGCATAGGTAGCGGCATAGACCTCGTCCATGCGGGCATCAAGCAAGGCGCTCACGCAACCCTGGGTGGCCTGCGGCGCATGGGCTGCCCGGGCACTTTGCGCCAAAGCCAGTAAAGAGGACACAGGCAACACCGGGACACCTGCGCCATACGCCAGCCCTTGGGCGACCGAGCAGGCGGTACGCAAGCCGGTAAACGAACCGGGGCCGCTGCCAAAGCAAATCGCGTCCAGGTCTTGCAAGCGCAGATCGGCCTGGCGCAGCAAGTCCATGGCAGCGGCGATCAGGCTGCCCGAGGCAGCCGCGCCGCCTGCGCCCTGGTGTTGCCAGTAGCGCGGGCCCGCCGGGGTGCTGCGCTGCACGGCCACGCTGAGGGCGTCAGTACTGGTGTCAAAGGCCAGAAGATGCATAGTTCGCAAGCGGTTCAGGGTTTTTCAAGGGCCAAATCCGGCAGCGGCGTTGCCGGGGCCTGCACCGCTTTGCGAACGCCAAACACAATGCCTCCGCTGACCAGGGCCAGACCAGCCAACACGTTCCAAGGCAGGGGTTCACCCAAAAACAAGGCCGCGCACAAAGCAGACAGGCCTGGCACCACGGCGGTCATCATGGTCGAGCGCACCGGGCCGTAGTACTGAATCATTTTGGTAAAGCCGATGCCCGAGACCACCACCGAACCGACACCCTGAAAACCCATCTGAAAAACAATTTCGCGCCAGGGCGCTTGCAGTACCTGGCCGGGCAACCACCCCATCAGACAAGCCAGGGTATAGGCCGGCACGTACATCACAAAAGCGAAAGCAGTGATGCCAATGGTGGCCTGCACCGCGTCCAAGGCAAAGCGGCGTACCAGCACGCTGTACATAGACCAGCACATGGCAGCCAGCACAAACAAAACATCGCCACGCCAAACGCCGCTGCCATCAAACGCATGCAAGAGGC
>JBBAPY010000205.1:0-5761 GCA_040400635.1 Rhodoferax sp. | reverse complement strand
TCCATGCGCTGGTTGATTTGCTCTGCGCGCGCATTGCTTTGCTTTTGTGCGTTCAGTTCTTCATTGAGCCGGGCCACATTGGGGATACTGCCGCGCCCGAACCACAACTGCCCCTGGAGTACCAGTAGCAGAAGTAACAAGGCAGCGGGCAGCAGGCGCAGCTTCATGACAAAAGGCTAGATTTAACGCAGGTTGTAAAACGCCGAACGACCGGGGTACACCGCCACTTCGCCCAAGTCTTCCTCGATGCGCAGCAACTGGTTGTACTTGGCCATGCGGTCCGAGCGGCTGAGCGAGCCGGTTTTGATCTGGCCGGCATTGGTACCCACGGCGATATCGGCAATCGTGGTGTCTTCGGTCTCCCCCGAGCGGTGGCTGATGACGGCGGTGTAACCTGCGCGCTTGGCCATTTCGATGGCGGCAAAGGTCTCGGTCAGGGTGCCGATCTGGTTGATCTTGATCAGAATGGAATTGGCAATGCCCTTGTCTATGCCTTCTTTCAAAATCTTGGTGTTGGTCACGAACAAGTCGTCGCCCACGATTTGTACTTTTTTGCCCAGGCGGTCAGTTAGCAGTTTCCAGCCATCCCAGTCGCCTTCGGCCATGCCGTCTTCAATACTGATGATGGGGTATTTGTCCACCCAGGTAGCCAGCATATCGGTCCATTGTTGCGCATCCAAGCTCAGGCCCTCGCCGCTGAGTTCGTATTTGCCGTCCTTGTAAAACTCCGAGGCGGCGCAGTCCAGGCCCAGGGCAATTTGCTCGCCCGCCACATAGCCGGCTTTTTCAATGGCTTCCAAGATCATCTGGATAGCGGCTTCATGGCCTGGCACGTTCGGCGCAAAGCCGCCTTCATCGCCAACGGCCACGCTCATGCCCTTGTCATGCAATATTTTTTTGAGCGCATGGAACACTTCCGCCCCTTGGCGCAAGGCCTCTTTGAAGGTGGATGCACCCACGGGAATAATCATGAACTCCTGCAAGTCCAGGTTGTTATTAGCATGCGCGCCGCCGTTGACTACATTCATCATGGGTACGGGCATTTGCACTGCCGCCATACCGCCAAAGTAGC
Source organism: Rhodoferax sp. (assembly GCA_040400635.1). GTDB lineage: Bacteria > Pseudomonadota > Gammaproteobacteria > Burkholderiales > Burkholderiaceae_C > Allorhodoferax. Next base: position 4,689 of record JBBAPY010000205.1, on the reverse strand, counting down.
GGTACAGCGGAAGCCCGGCTTCCTCTGCCGCTGCGCGGGCCACCGCCATGGACACGGCCAACATCGCGTTGGCGCCCAGGCGGCTCTTGTTTTCCGTCCCGTCCAGGTCGATCAAGGTTTTGTCCAAAAAAGCCTGCTCGGAAGCATCTAAGCCCAAAATCGCTTCCGAAATTTCGTTGTTGATGTGGTCTACGGCTTTGAGCACGCCTTTGCCCAGGTAGCGCAGTTTGTCGCCGTCGCGCAGCTCGATGGCTTCGCGCGAGCCGGTGGATGCGCCGGAGGGGACTGCAGCACGACCCATGGTGCCGGACTCCAGCAGCACATCGCATTCGACCGTCGGGTTGCCACGGCTATCCAAAATCTCCCGACCCACAATATCCACAATCGCGCTCATCTTCTTCCTTGTTAAAAAAGTTACACCGGGGCGGCTAGACCCTCAAGTAAAACCATATTGAAAAACTTCGTGGCACCGGCGCGCTTGGCGCGGGCGCGGGCATACATTTCCCCGTGGTACCAATCATGGGCAGCGGCAAAGCTGGGAAAGCGCAGCAAGGCCATACGCCCAGGTTTCCAGTCGCCTTCCATGACTTCAACTGTGCCACCACGCGCCAGGTACTCGCCGCCGGCCTGGGCGACTGTCTCGGGGGCCGAGGCCATGTACTGCTGGTATTGGTCCATGTCCGAGATTTGCATGTCCACAATAATGTATCCGTAGGCCATAGCGCGTTTAGTTGAAATTGTTTTCAAGAAAACCGGCGCGCTTGGTCACGGTGTCCAGGGCCAGCAAGGTTTCCAGCAAAGCCTTCATATGGTGCAGCGGCACGGCGTTGGGGCCGTCGCTCATGGCTTGGGCCGGGTTCGGGTGCGTCTCCATGAACAAACCGGCTACGCCTACCGCCACAGCCGCACGCGCCAGCACGGGCACCATCTCGCGCTGACCGCCGCTGCTGGTGCCTTGCCCGCCGGGTAACTGCACAGAATGGGTGGCATCAAACACCACCGGCGCGCCCGTGTTGCGCATGATGGCCAAGCTGCGCATATCGCTGACCAGGTTGTTGTAGCCAAAGCTGGCGCCGCGCTCGCAGGCCATAAAGTTGTCTTCTTCCAGGCCTGCCTCATGCGCAGCGGCGCGCGCTTTGTCGATGACATTTTTCATATCACCCGGCGCCAGAAACTGGCCTTTTTTAATGTTTACCGGTTTACCCGATTGGGCGACTGCGCGGATGAAATCGGTCTGGCGGCATAAAAAAGCCGGCGTTTGCAGCACATCGACCACGTTGCTGACCTGGGCAATTTGGTCTTCGCTGTGGATATCGGTAAGGACCGGCACCTGCAGTTCGCGTTTCACTTTGGCCAAAATCTCTAGGCCCTTGTCGATGCCCGGCCCACGAAAGGTACTGCCGCTGGAGCGGTTGGCCTTGTCAAAGCTGCTTTTGAAAATAAATGGAATGCCCAAGGTAGCGCAAATTTCTTTCAACTTGCCTGCGGTGTCCATTTGCAATTGCTCGGACTCGATCACGCAAGGCCCGGCAATCAGAAAAAAGGGCTTATCCAGCCCGACCGCAAAGCCGCATAGCTTCACGCAGCCACCTTCAGGTTTTTGCCATCGCGCTGGTGGTCCAGCGCCGCTTTGATAAACGCATTGAACAAAGGATGGCCGTTCCAAGGGGTGGATTTGAATTCCGGGTGGAACTGCACGCCCACAAACCAAGGGTGCACGCTTTGCGGTAATTCCACCATTTCGGTCAATTGCTCACGTTGGGTCAGAGCTGAAATTACCAGACCCGCTGCGCGTAAGCGGTCCAAGAAATGCACATTGGCTTCATAGCGATGGCGGTGGCGTTCGGTGACCACGTCGCCGTAAATCTGATGCGCAATGGTGTTTTTGGCCACGTCCGAACTCTGCGCCCCCAGGCGCATGGTGCCTCCCATGTCGGAATTGTGGTCGCGGGTTTGAATGGTTCCGTCTTTGTCTTTCCATTCGGTGATCAGCGCAATCACCGGGTTGGGGCTGTCCGGGTCGAACTCAGTGCTGTTGGCGTCTGTGAGCCCGGCCACATGGCGTGCAAATTCGATAGTGGCCACCTGCATTCCCAGGCAGATACCCAGGTACGGCACTTTGTTTTCGCGGGCAAAGCGCGCCGCGCTAATCTTGCCTTCGATACCGCGCTTACCAAAGCCGCCAGGCACCAGCACCGCGTCAAATTTGGCCAACTGGGGCAGGGTGTCTGCGTTAATGGTTTCCGAATCGATGTAATGGATTTTCACCTTCACATGGTTCTTCATGCCCGCATGGCGCAGCGCCTCATTGAGCGACTTATAGCTGTCGGAAAGGTCTACGTATTTACCGACCATCGCGATGGCCACTTCGCCTTCGGGGTGTTCGGTCTCGTAAACCAAATCGTCCCAGCGCTGTAGTTTGGCTGGCGGCGTATTGAGGCGCAGCTTGTCGCAAATCAGGCCGTCCAGGCCTTGCTCATGCAACATGCGCGGCACTTTGTAAATCGTGTCCACGTCCCACATGGAAATCACGCCCCACACGGGCACGTTGGAGAACAGCGATATTTTCTGGCGCTCCTCGTCGGGAATAGGCCGGTCTGCGCGGCACACCAAGGCGTCAGCCTGGATACCGATTTCGCGCAACTGCTTGGCGGTGTGCTGGGTGGGTTTGGTCTTGAGCTCACCGGCAGCGGCAATCCAGGGCACATAGCTTAAGTGCACAAAAGCGCTGTGGTTGGGGCCCATTTGCAGGCTCATTTGGCGCACGGCTTCCAAAAAGGGCAGGGACTCGATATCGCCCACGGTGCCGCCGATTTCCACAATCGCCACGTCCACCGCATCAGGCTCACCCAGGCGGGCGCCGCGTTTGACGAACTCTTGGATTTCATTGGTCACATGCGGAATCACCTGCACTGTCTTGCCCAGGTAGTCTCCGCGGCGCTCTTTGTCTAATACGCTTTTATAAATTTGGCCGGTGGTGAAGTTGTTGGACTTGCGCATACGCGTTTCCACAAAACGCTCATAGTGGCCCAGATCCAGATCGGTTTCAGCGCCGTCATCGGTCACAAAAACCTCTCCATGCTGCAGCGGCGACATGGTGCCCGGGTCTACATTCAGGTAGGGGTCCAGCTTGATGAGGGTGACTGTCAGGCCCCGCGACTCAAGAAGCGCGGCGAGGGAGGCCGATGCAATTCCCTTGCCCAGGGAAGACACCACACCGCCGGTGACGAAGACAAATTTGGTCATGTCAGAGTGCGAACCCAGGGGTTCGGGTAGCTGGTAAGGCGCGATTATAGGTGTCTGCTACATTGCGCTTTGACGCTGTTGTCGCTATGGCGGCGGCGCATAACGGGGCGAAAGCGCATGGATTTGAATGGTAAACACATTGTTTTGGGCCTGACCGGCGGGGTGGCCTGTTACAAGGCGGCCTTTTTGTGCCGCCTGTTGGTTAAAGAGGGGGCGCAGGTGCAGGTGGTCATGACCGAGGCGGCTGCCCAGTTCATCACACCGGTGACCATGCAAGCCCTAAGCAATCGCGCGGTCTATGTATCCCAGTGGGATCCGCGCGAACCCAATAATATGGCGCATATCAACCTCAGCCGCGAGGCCGACGCGATGTTGGTCGCGCCCGCAAGTGCCGATTTCATGGCCAAGCTCTTGCATGGCCGCGCCGATGATTTGCTCAGTCTGATGTGCCTGGCGCGCCCACTGGAGCGCGTACCTTTGCTGCTGGCCCCGGCCATGAACCGCGAAATGTGGGCGCACCCGGCCTCGCAGCGCAATATGGCGCAATTGCGCGCCGATGGCGCAAATGTGCTGGGCGTGGGCGAGGGCGACCAGGCTTGCGGCGAGACCGGCGACGGACGCATGCTCGAGCCCGAGGAATTGCTCGAAGACCTGGTCGCGCACTTTCAGCCCAAAGTTTTGCTCGGACGGCGCGTCTTGATTTCTGCTGGTCCCACGTTTGAAGCGATAGACCCGGTGCGCGGCATTACCAATTTGTCCAGTGGAAAAATGGGTTTTGCGCTGGCCCGCGCGGCGCGGGACGCGGGTGCCCAAGTCACCTTGGTGGCCGGGCCGGTCCACTTGGAAGGGCCGCGTGGTGTGCGGCGCATCAACGTGCGCTCCGCGCTGGACATGGACGCAGCCTGCCGCGCGCAGGCGGACCAGGCCGACGTGTTTATCGCCACCGCCGCCGTGGCCGACTGGCGGCCTGCCAGTGCGCAGACGCAAAAAATCAAAAAACAAGGCGACGGCCAGGTGCCCAGCCTGGCCTTTGTGGAAAACCCGGACATTCTTTCAGCCATAGCCGCGTCCGAACGCGCCCGCAGTGGCGCCCTGTATTGCGTGGGTTTTGCGGCTGAAAGCCAGGATTTGGAGGCCCAGGCCACGGCCAAGCGGCTGCGTAAAGGCGTGCCTTTGTTAGTGGGCAATATCGGCCCGGCCACCTTCGGTCAGGACGACAATGCCTTGCTTCTGATTGATGCCCAGGGGACGCTGGAAATGCCGCGCAATTCCAAGCTGGCGCTGGCGCGCATGCTGGTTGCGGAGATTGCCAAGCGCTTGCCGGCGTGTGGGACAGCTTGATGCTTTAAGCACTTTCTTTTTCTACTTTTTACTTTCTTTGCTATGCACATTGACGTCAAAATTCTGGACCCGCGCCTGTTGGACCAGTTCCCCGCTTATGCC
>JBBAPY010000204.1:0-5763 GCA_040400635.1 Rhodoferax sp. | reverse complement strand
CACTCCCTTGTTAAATCCTGGGAAACTGCCCTATTTGTTCCGCAAGCAGTTTGAATTGTGCAAAGTCGGCCCCGGCCAGACGGTGGCTGTCGTCAGCGACCTGGGCACCCGGCCTGAGTACATCGAGGCCGCTTTTGCGGCGGCTGAAGAAATGGGCTTTGATATTTACGAGATGCGGGTGAACATGATCCCCGGCTGGACCAAAGTGGGTGTGCCCACCATCGGCCAGTGCAAGGGCACCTTAGAGGCGCTGATGGTCGCGGACATGATTCTGATCTTCCATATTCCTTTGTTTGCCGCCTGGCTCAAAAAGGTGATGAACAACGGGGTGCGCGTGCAGATGGTGATTGATTCACCGGAAGACTTGCTGAATTTGCAATCCCCGCCCGGGCTTAAAGATGCCATCATGTATGCCCACGAGGTGTATGAAAAAACCCAAGAAGTGCATGTGACCAGCAAAGCGGGTACCGACTTGCGCTACAGCCGGGGCGAGTACCCGGTGATGAGCCAGTACGGCTTCGCTGACGAGCCAGGCCATTTTGACCATTGGGGCGTGGGCCTGATCCATACCTTCCCCAACGAAGGCAGCGCCAACGGCCGCGTCGTCATCATGCCGGGGGACATCATCATCTTGCCCTACTGCCGCTATGTGCAGGACCCAATTCACCTGGAAATTGAAAATGGCCATGTCACCAAAATCGAGGGCGGGCTCGACGCCATGCTGATGCGCGACTGGCTGGACGAAGGCAAGACCGGGCCGGACGATATGGATTCGTTTGCGGTCTCGCACCTGGGTTGGGGCATGAATCCGCAATGCCGCTGGGACAACATCGCACTCAATGGCGATGTGCCCGAACACAACCGCGCCGGCGCGCGCAGCTTTCCCGGCAATTTTTTGTTCTCCACCGGGCCCAACAGCCAGGGCGGTGGCAAACGCACCACGCGTGGCCATTACGACGTGCCGATGCGCCATTGCACGATTGCGCTCGACGGCAAAGTGGTGGTCGATGAGGGCCGCCTGGTGGACCCCAAGATGATTGTCCCGCGAGTGCAGCGCTAATTCCGGCGCCGCCCCCTAAATCCTAAGCGCCCCATGCTGATCGAAGGCCAATTTGACATTGCAGCACCGCCGCAGGAGGTGCTGCAGCACCTTTTCGATGCGCGCCTGATGGCCTCGTGTCTGCCCGGCTGCGAAAGCCTGCAGGCCTTGGATGAAAAGCGGTACCGCACCGTGATTCAAATGGGTTTGGCGGGCATCAAAGCGCGGTTCGAGCTGGAAGTGGAAATAACCCGTCAGGACGCCAATAGTATTTGGGCTGTTACGCGCGGTGAGGAGGGCGGGCGCGCGAGCATGTTGCAGGCTGAAAGCCAAATCACCTTGCATCCGCAAGGCAGCGGTACCCGCGTGCAGTACCAGTCCGAAGTCCATGTCACCGGTAGGCTGGGGCGCTTTGCGCTGGGCATGATGCGCAAGCAGGCGCAAAACCTGGGCGAGCAGTTTGCCCGCAATTTGCAAAAGGCTTTGCAGTCCTTGATGGACACTCAAGGCCTGGTGCAAGACGCACCTGCCCCTTCCTAGGAAGGTGTATGTTGCAAGGTTTTTTTCTCCCCGAAACCGTGGACCAGGCTACGGCATTGCTGGCCCAGGACCCCGAGGCCAAACTCATGGCCGGTGGTGCGACGCTGGTTGCGATGCTCAATGCCCGCGTGATCGAACCAGCGGCGCTGATCAGCTTATCGGCCATCCCCGAAATCCAGGGCATTTCGGTTTTGCCAGACGGCCGCATCCGTATCGGCGCCTTTACCCGCCACCGGGAAACTGCGCAGTGCGCCCTGCCTTTGGGCGCCGCTGCGGTGCTGCGCCATGCCGCATCCCAAATTGCCAATGCCACGGTGCGCAATATGGGGACCATCGGGGGTTCTATCTCGTTTGCCGACCCTGGCCTGGACTACCCGCCCGCCTTGGTTGCGGCGCAGGCCGAGGTGGAGCTTGCGGGCATGGGTAGCCGCCGCCTTCTGCCCGCCCAAGATTTCTTTCAGGACTGGTATCTCACCGCGCTGGAGCCGGGCGAAATGGTCACAGCCGTGATCCTGCCCAAGCCGCAAGCGGGTGCCCATGGCGTCTATATCAAGCATGCGCGCGTGGCTGGCGACTACGCTACCGCCTCGGTCGCAGCCTGCGTGTCCGGGCAAGGCCGCATCCGGGTGGCCGTAGGTGCCTGCGGGCCGGTGCCTATCCGTGATGACGAAGCCGACGCGCTGCTCAGCGAGGACCGCAGCGAAAGTGCGCTGGCGCGTGCCGCAGCGCTCCTGCAGGCGCGCGCCGACCCGCTGGATGATGTGCGTGGCACCGCGGACTACCGGCGTGCCCTGATACCCCGCTTATTGCTGCGCGCTGTGCGGCAATTGACACTGCCAACCGGAGCTGTGCAATGAGTGCGCCGCGTCAAACCCTGCAACTGCAAGTCAATGGCGCACAGGCTGAGGTGCGGGCCGGTCTGCACGACAGCTTGCTCACCGTACTGCGCGACCAATTGCAATTGACCGCCGCAAAACGCGGTTGCAACCAGGGTGTGTGCGGAGCCTGTACCGTGGTGCGCGACGGCTGGCCGGTGCGCGCCTGTCTCAGTCTGGCGCATGGCTGCGCCCATGCCGATATTGAAACTTTAGAAGGACTCAATCAGCAAGCGGCCATGCAGGTATTGCAAAAAGCATTCGCGGCAGAGTCTGCGTTTCAATGCGGGTTTTGCACGCCGGGGATGTTGGTCAGCGCCCACGCTTTGCTCAAGCACACCCCCCAGCCTGATGCGGACCAGGTGCGTGCGGCCATGTCGGGCAATCTGTGTCGCTGCACCGGATACGCACCCATCGTGGCGGCCGTGCTGCTAGCGGCTGCACAGTTGCGCGCACAGGAGCTTGCACCATGAACACCGCAACCAATCAAGCCGATGCACTGCCCGAAGGCGCAGTAGGCCAGTCGGTCACCCCGCTCGAAAGCGACGAAAAACTCACCGGCCAGGCCCAGTACATTGCCGATATGTACCGGCCCGGCATGCTGCACGGCGCGCTCTTACAGAGCCCGCATGCGCATGCACTTATCGATGGCTATGACCTCAGCGCTGCCCAAGCGCTGCCCGGTGTGCGCGCCATCGTCACCGGCATGGATCTGGACCCGGCACACCGCATGGGCGCCTTCATCAAAGATGAGCCGGCCATGGCCTTGGGCAGGGTGCGCTATTGCGGCGAAATCGTGGCGGCAGTGGCTGCCGATACCGAAGCCATTGCACGCCAGGCCGCCCGGCTGATCAAGGTGTTTTATCAGGTGCTGCCTGCTGCGCTGGAGCCGGCTCTTGCTTTGCAGGACGGTGCGCCGCTGGTACATGAGAACACCGACAGCTACATCAAAGTATTCGATGCGGGCACCCAGGGTAATTTGTGCTCGCGCACCTCTATGCGCGAAGGTGATGTGGAAGCAGCCTGGGCGCAGTGCGATGTGGTCGTGCAAGCGCTGTACCACACGCCCGGGCAGGCCCATGTATCGCTGGAGCCCTGCGGCGCATTGGCCGAGATCGATGCTTCCGGACGGATCACCCTGTGGTCGGCCAATCAATCGGTGTTCCGGGTACAGGCCAATGTCTGCGAGGCGCTGGGCCTGCCCATGACCAAATTGCGTTGCCTCACGCCGCGCATCGGCGCAGGCTTTGGTAACAAAATGGAAGCGCATGTGCAGCCCGTGGTCGTGCTGCTGGCGATGAAGGCGCGCAAGCCGGTCAAGCTCATCCTCAGCCGCGAAGAAGACTTCGAAACCGTGCGCGCGCGCCATCCGGCCACCATCCGGATGAAGACCGGTGCGCGCCGCGACGGCACCTTGATCGCCCGCGAAACCGAACTGCTGCTGGACGGCGGCGCCTATGGCGACGACAGCCCCGGTGTGCTGGGCTATGCCTTGCTGATGAACTGTGGCCCCTACAACATCGCGCATGTGCACGCCCATGGCCGCGTGGCCTACACCCACAAGATGCGTTTTGGCGCGTTTCGTGGTTTTGGCGTGCCCCAGGTGACCTTTGCCTCCGAGCAGCAAATCGATGCGATTGCGCGCGAGCTGGGTATGGACGCCTTTGCTATCCGCCGTTTGAACATGAAGCGCGACGGCGACCGCTGGCTGGGCGGGCAATCCATTTTTTCCAATGGCCTGGCGCAATGTCTGGATGCAGTGGAGCAAGGCAGCGGCTGGAAACAGCGCCCGGCGCAAGCGGGCGGCCAGGCGGCCACTGCGGACACCCGCACCGGCATGGGGCTGGCTATCTCGGCGCACATCAGCGGTTTGCTGGCCACTGGCGCCATCGTGCGGATGATGGAAGACGGCACGCTGCTACTCAATACCGGCGCCGTGGACATCGGCCAGGGCAGCAACACCGCGTTGGCCCAAATGTGTGCGCAAGCGCTGCAAGTACCCATGGATCGGGTGGCTATTGCCAGCCCGGATACCGATGGCTCGCCCTATAACTGGGGCACAACCGCCAGCCGTGTGACGTACATGACCGGGCGCTCGGTCGTTGCCGCTGCCGGCGAAGTCGAAAAGCAAATTAAAAAATACGCTGGCGCGATGATGGAATGCGCACCCGAAGATATCGAGCTGCGCCAGGGCGGCAGTGTGGGCATCAAAGGCGTGGCAGCGGCCAGTCTGAGCTTTGCCCAGGTATCGGGCTATGCGCACTGGGCTGCGGGCGGCCCCATCATCGGTACCAACAGCTGGGTGTTTGACCAAAAAACTGTCGACCCCAAACGCGCGGTCGTCTTGGGCTTGCCCTTTGCCAATATCGGTGTGTTTAGTTTTGTGGCGCAGGTGGTCGAGGTTGAGGTGGATACGCAGAGCGGCAAAGTGCGCGTGCCACGCGCCTGGACGGCTGCGGACGTGGGGCGGGCCATCAACCCGGCCATGGTGCGTGGCCAACTCGAAGGTGCGCTGGTGCAGGGCTTGGGCTATGCGCTGACCGAAGAGCTGGTATGGGACGGCCCGCGCCTGGCCAATCCCAGCCTCATGGATTACAAAATTCCCACCATGGCAGAGGTGCCGCAATCGCACGCCATTGATGTCATCGAGACGCAGGAACCCACCGGCCCCTACGGTGCCAAGAGCGTGGGCGAATTGGGTATCAATGCGGTGGCCGCCGCCGTCGCTAACGGCATCGTAGAAGCCACGGGTGCCCGCCTGACCCAGCTACCTTTGAGTGCCGAGCGCGTGTACCAGGCGCTCTACCCGCAGGACTTTGCGTGAGCCTCGTGGACCACTACCCGGCCCAAGAGCCCATGTCGCCCCTGGGCGCGGCCTACCAGCAAAAAATACTTGCGCTGGGAGCGGGTTTGCGCGGCCACAGCCATGCTTACGGCCCCGGCCCCAACCAGACGCTGGAAGTCTTTGCCAGTGCATTCCCTAGTGACGCGGTACTGGTTTTTTTCCATGGCGGCGGCTGGACCAACGGCTACAAAGAATGGATGTATTTCATGGCCCCCGCCTTGCAGGCGGCGGGTATTCATTTTGTCAGTGCCAGCTACCGTCTCGCGCCAGCGTATGTGTTCCCTACCGGCATGGACGACTGCGCCGATTCGCTGGCCTATGTGTTGCAAGGCCGGCTCGGCCTACCGATTCCTGGTGGCGCACCGGCGCGCGTGTTTGTGGGCGGACACTCGGGCGGAGGGCATTACGCCGCCCTGCTGGCAGTGACCTCAGCATGGCGCAGCGCGCGCGACCTGGCAGCGCAG
>JBBAPY010000203.1:0-5783 GCA_040400635.1 Rhodoferax sp. | reverse complement strand
GTCAGCTTGCGGGTTCAATTTCAATAGCCAGGGCGTGCAGGCCCTGGTCGATGAAATCCTGCGCGGCATCGTACACCAGGCGGTGGCAGGCGACCCGTGTTTTGCCGGCAAAAAAAGGGGAGGCAATGCGCACCCGGAAGTGCGTTCCAAAGCCGCTGTCGTTCGCTCCGACGTGGCCCGCGTGCTGGTGGCTTTCGTCAATCACGGCTATTCGGGAGGGCTGCAAGCGCTCGCGCAAGCGAGCCTCGAGGTTGTGTGCGGTGATCTGCAAGTACTGGTTCATGGATTTTTACCCGCGTCATCCGGGGAAGGCGCTTGCTCTGCCAGCTTCATGTGTGGGGCGATGTACAAGCCCTGACCGATGATAAACACCAGGGGAAAGACGTATCCCCACAGTTTGAAGTTGACCCATTCCTCGGTGCTGTAGTTTAAGACTACATAGGCGTTGAGGGTCGCCATAAAAGCGCAATAGGCAATCCAGGCTACGTTGAGCCGCTGCCAAAGCGGATCAGGCAGTTCTAGCTGACTGCCCAGCATGGCGCGCAAAAAATTCTTGCGCAAAGCCCACACGGCGATCGCCAGGCCAAGGGCTAGGCAACTGTAGAAAACCGTAGGCTTCCATTTAATAAAGCGTTCGTCGTGCAGGCCCAAAGTCACGGCGCCAAAGCCCAGCACCATGATCAAAGTAACTTTTTGCATCAAGGGCAGGCTGCGCTCCTGTAGGTAGGTATAGGCCGACTGCAGCACGGTAGCCCCCATCATTACGCCAGTCGCGACATAAATATCAAATAGCTTATAGGCGCCGAAAAACAGCAGCACCGGGAACAGATCAAACAGGGTTTTCATTCCGGTGTGAAGTCCAGTGAGGCCGAGTTCATGCAATAGCGCAGGCCGGTGGGGGCCGGTCCGTCGTTAAACACATGGCCCAGGTGGGCGTGGCAATCGGCGCAATGCACCTCGGTACGTTTCATCCACAACATGCCGTCTTCTTTGGTGCCCACTGCGTCGGGCGCCAAGGGCTGGAAGTAGCTGGGCCAACCGCTGCCCGATTCGTATTTGGTTTCCGAGGAAAAAAGCGCTTTGCCGCAGCAAATGCAGCTGTAAATGCCTTTTTGGTCGTTATCGGCCCAGCGGCCGGTAAAAGCCCGCTCGGTGGACTCCTTACGCGTCACGGCAAAAGCCAGGGGCTCTGCGCCTTTAGCTGCCAGCAGGGCCCGCCATTGGTCATCAGTTTTGTGGATCATGGAAATGCCTTTGAAATAGGGGTAAAGCGCTGCGGCATCAGGAGCTGCAGCTCACGGAAATAGCTGCGGCCCAATCCGGTGCAAAGCCAGCCCAGCGTTCGTGTGCGGGATGCTCTTCAAACGGGTTTTCCAGTACGGCTTGCAACTGCGCCAGCACTGAAAAGTCCTTGGACTGCGCTGCCGCAATCGCCTCTTGCGCGATATAGTTGCGCAGCACAAATTTAGGGTTGGCGCGCAGCATACGGGCTGACACATCGGTCGTCCCCATGCCTTTGTGCATGGACTCAAACGCGTACTGCCAGGTTTGCATTTGCTGGCGGTTGACGAACAAATCCATGACTGAAAAGTCTTCATCGTCCATGGTGGCGGCCCAGTGGCTCAGGCGGCGCCAGAAAATCGTGTAGTCCACCTGGTCTGCCGCCAGCATGGGCAGAAGCATGTCGGTCAGCGCTTTTTGCCGGGGATCCGCCTGGCTCAGGCCCATTTTTTTCGCCAGGCATCGTTGGCTGGCCGCTTGGAAATGGCTGCGGTAGCTGTCCACTGCCTCGGTAGCCGCGTCCTCGTCCCCTATCAGTGGCATCAAGGCGTCGGTCAGGCAATACAAGTTCCAGTAGGCCATATTGGGCTGTTCGGAAAAAGCGTAGCGCCCTTCGGTGTCCGAATGGTTACAAATATGGCCGGGCGAAAAAGCGTCTAAAAACTGGAAGGGGCCATAGTCCAGGGTAAGGCCCAGGATGCTCATGTTGTCGCTGTTCATGACGCCATGGCAAAAGCCTACCGCCTGCCATTGGGCCAGTAGCTCAGCCGTCTTGCGGCTAACTTCGCCCAGCAAAGCCAGGTAAGGATTTGCGCCCGCTTCGTCGCGGCACTGCGGGTAATAGTGGTCAATCACAAAATCGGCCAGGCTTTGCAGTTGGGGGATTTGTTGGCGCTGGCTGAAATGCTCGAAGTGCCCAAAGCGGATGAAACTAGGTGCTACGCGCGCGACCACCGCCGCCGTTTCGGCGGTTTCGCGCCAAATGGTGGCGTCCGAACCCGTCACGCACAAAGCGCGCGTGGTGGGAATGCCCAGTCCGTGCATGGCTTCGCTGCATAAAAACTCGCGAATGGCGCTGCGCAACACGGCGCGACCATCACCCCGGCGCGAAAAAGGCGTGGGGCCTGCGCCTTTGAGTTGTATCTCCTGCCCGGCCAATTCACCCAGCAAACAGGCGCGCCCGTCACCTAATTGGCCCGCCCAGACGCCAAATTGATGACCGCTATATACCCCGGCATGCATGGCGCTGCCCGTAAGCAAGTGGTTGCCGCTCATCGCCTGCAGCGCGGAGTCGGACGCAGCCCAGCCGTCAGGCAGGCCCAGCGCTTGGGCCAGGGCCGCACTGTGGCCGACCCAATAGGGATCGGGCAAGGGCGCAGGGGAGAGGGGGGCAACAAAATCCGGCCCTAAATCGACATAGCGCTGTTGCCATGGAAGCGATGCAAGTGCCGCATCGGCGGGTGACGCTAAGGGGGGTGCCGAGGAGCGGGTGGAGTCGGTCATGGCTGTATTTTCCGCGAAAGTCGCTCCCGGCCCTTGGTACGGGACTTTTTCGCCCCCTGGTGCGGTGCAGTTAATATGCGGTCCCGCCTCAGTTAGGCGCATTTTTTGGAGAGATGTTAATGCTCGGATTGATGCAAAGCCAGCAATTGCTGATTTCTTCCCTGATTGATTTTGCCGAGCGGCACCATGGCGAAGGGGAAATCGTCTCCCGGCGCGTCGAAGGAGATATCCACCGCTGTACCTACAAAGACATCGCCCGGCGTTCCCGTCAAGTGGCTAATGCTGTGGATGGCATGAAACTGGCCTTTGGCGACCGGATTGCCACCCTGGCTTGGAATGGATACCGCCATTTGGAACTGTATTTCGGGGTAAGCGGTTCGGGGCGGGTGCTGCACACACTCAATCCGCGTCTGCATCCGGACCAAATTGTGTGGATTGCCAACCATTCGGAGGACCAGGTTTTATGTTTTGACATGACCTTCCTGCCCATCGTCAAGGCAGTGTATGCACGTTGTACCACCATCAAGCATTTCATTGCTTTGTGCGACGCGGCCAGTCTGCCGACCGATAGCGGCATTCCCGGACTGCAAAGTTACGAAACCTGGATGGGCAGCCAACCGGCCCACTACAACTGGCCCGACTTTGACGAAAACAGCGCATCGAGCATGTGCTACACCAGTGGCACCACGGGCAATCCCAAAGCCGCGCTCTACAGCCACCGTTCTACCATCCTGCACGCCTGGGCCGGCGCCATGCCCGACGCCTTGAACATGAGCGCGCGCGACAGCGTGCTGCCGGTGGTGCCTATGTTCCACGTCAATGCCTGGGGCCTGCCGTATTCAGCGGCCATGACGGGTGCCAAGATGGTCTTCCCTGGCCCGGCCATGGACGGAAAGTCGATCTTCGATTTGATCGAATCCGAAAAAGTGACCTTCGCAGCCGGCGTGCCCACGGTGTGGCAAATGATGCTGGGCCATATGCAGCAGGGCGGCTTGCGTTTTTCTACGCTCAAGCGCACCGTGATCGGCGGCTCGGCTTGTCCACCCGCCATGATTTCTGCCTTTAATGACGACTATGGCGTGGAGGTGCTGCACGCCTGGGGCATGACGGAGATGTCGCCATTGGGAACCGTCTGCACGCTGAAAAACAAACACCTGAACTTAGATACCACCCAGAAAATGGCGGTTCGCGTTAAGCAGGGGCGCGGCATTTATGGGGTCGACATGAAAATCGTCGATGAACAAGGAGATGAACTGCCCTGGGATGGCAAGGCCTATGGCGATTTGTTGGTCAAAGGCCCCTGGGTGATCCGCGAATATTTCAAAGGCGAGGGCGGCTCTCCCTTGGTTAATGGCTGGTTCCCCACCGGCGACGTGGCCACCATTGATGCCGACGGCTATTTGCAGATTACCGACCGCAGCAAGGACGTGATCAAGTCCGGTGGGGAGTGGATCAGCTCGATTGACGTGGAAAACATCGCCATGGCGCACCCGGCGGTAGCCATGGCGGCCTGCATTGGGATGAAGCACCCCAAATGGGACGAGCGGCCGGTGGTGGTGGTGGTGAAAAAGCCCGGTGCCGAAGTTGCGCGAGAAGAATTGCTCGCTTTTTTCGAAGGCAAAACCGCTAAGTGGCAAATACCGGATGACGTGATTTTTATCGACGCCATTCCGCTGGGTGCGACGGGCAAGATGCAAAAAGTCAAATTACGCGAAACCTTGAAGGACTACCAGTTGCCAACGGCTTAAGGCCTTCTCCTGCCTCAGGTGCGCGGCGCCGGCGCTTGATTTACCGGCTTAACCATTTGACGCCGCAGGTTTTAGACCTGCCAGGCGCGCCGGCTGGGTGTTTATCACTTTGGTGACTAAGCTAAGGTCAAACCCTTGGGCAATGCGGGGCGGAAGTCTTGTAACCTCGGGTACTTAGATTTCATAGGAGAACGATCGGTGTCTATCCAATTCAAAATCATAACGGCGGCTATCGCCTTGGCTTGCGCTGGCGGCGCCATGGCCCAAAAAGGTGAGGTCGTCAAAATGGTGCGCATTGATGCGCAGTCCGGCTTGTTGGGCCCCGTTGGCGTGAACCAACTTAAAAGCTACCAGTTCTTTGCCGAGAAGTTCAGTGGCAAAGGCAATCCGGCTGGGGTCACCTTTGAAGTGACCGGCATCGACAACAAACTCAGCCCCGCAGAAAGCCTGAACGCACTCAAATCCGCGATTGACCAAGGCGTGCGTTACATCATTCAGGGAAATGGCTCCTCGGTCGCATTGGCGCTGTCCGATGCGGTGACCAAGCACAATGAGCGCAATCCCGGCAAAGAAGTGATTTACCTGAACGACGCTGCCGTGGACCCAGACTTGACCAATAGCAAATGCAGCTACTGGCATTTCCGCTTTGATGCAGATACCTCCATGAAGATGGAGGCCATGTCCAGCTTTATGGTGGACCAAAAGGACATCAAAAAAGTCTATATCCTGGGCCAGAACTATTCGCATGGCGTGCAAGTGGCCAAGTACACCAAGGAAACCCTGGGCCGCAAGCGCCCGGATATCCAAATTGTGGGGGAAGACCTGCACCCCTTGGCCCAGGTACGTGATTTCGCACCCTACATCGCCAAGATCAAGGCCTCCGGCGCGGACACGGTGATTACCGGTAACTGGGGCTCAGACTTGTCGCTGCTCATCAAGGCGGCGATGGAAGGCGGCTATACCGGAAATTTCTATACCTATTACGCGGGCGTCACCGGCACGCCAACGGCCCTAGGCACCAACGGCGCGGGCAAGGTCTATCAAATCGCTTACAGCCACTACAACATGGGTGGCCAGATGGACAAATGGATGGCCGAATTCAAGACCAAGTACAACGACGACTTCTACACCGGCTCCGTCATCCGCGTTTACCAGATGTTGGGTGCGGCCATGGCCAAGGCCAAGTCCACTGACCCGGTCAAAGTCGCTGCCGCCTTGGACGGCCTGCGTGTGGATAGCTTCAATGGCGAA
>JBBAPY010000202.1:0-5845 GCA_040400635.1 Rhodoferax sp. | reverse complement strand
GTTGCTGCGGATGATCGTCAAAAAAGGGCTGGGCCTTTTTTTGCGGCTGTTGCAAGCAGCGGGTTGGACCGATTTCACCGATTTGCAGCGCAAATTACGAGGAATCTTCACCGTAAAACCGATCAAATCCGCCTCGATGAACTGGGTGATGGGCTGAAAGTGAATTTTTCAGGGCCGACTACTTAAGTCTGCAGCAGTTGCACTGCACTGTTGCGCCTCGATTTCGAGCCGCGTCGCCTGGCGTTCAATTCCCACTACAACGGCTTTGCCGCTCATGCGTTGCTTGTACAAACCAACCCACACCGTCTGCACCCGTTCATCCAGGCCGAACACGAAGGTCAGCAACTGGTTGATGCGCGTTTCAAGCAAGAGCGTGTGGGGCGTGCTCGGCCAGACGTGCAACAGCCAGTCACACAGTGGCTCGTAGTCGAAGCACTGGTCTATCGAGATCGGTGATGCAGGTGCCGTACCGATGGCTGTCAAGCTAACCCACATCGGTTGCGGTTCGACTTCATCAGCATAGATTCCCACCGGCAGATGGATTTCCAGCCTCTCTACCTTGATGGTCCAAGATGTGTTCACACGAAAGAGCGCGTGACCAGACCGCATTCCTGTGTGCTGCGTTCCAGCAGCAGCCAGAAGTAGCCCATGAAGCTACGACGGACCAGTACTTCATAAGTCGGGGCTTCGTCGGTTTGCCACAGCCAGATCGACGCCTTGAAAAAGTGGGATCCGGCGCTGGCACCAGGTTTGAAGGCTCGCGGGTGCAGGTCGAGTGGGCAGCCCTGCGCCAGCACATCGCGCACCGGAGCGCCACCCAGGTGCAGCACGGTGTAACCGCTGCTGACGTCAGTCACAGCATGGTGCAAGCCCGCAAAGGCCGTCCGGAGTTGCGCCGTAATCACATCGGCTTGGCCTTTGGCACCGATCACAAACCAATCATCTGGACCAGCCCAGATGACCTGATAGACGGAATTGGCAGCACTCGTACAGGGCTGCACTGGCAACGCCAGGCCAAGGGCGCTCGACGCTGCGGCACAAAATGCTGCATCTTCTGCGTTCCCGCGCAGATTGACAACAGCCAGCCCATCGCGCCAGCCGGCCACCAGTGGCTGGTCGCAGACAGCAGTGGCAGCGGACTGAAACTCGACACCGGCAAGAGCGGTGCGCTGAAGAGCCTTATGCATTTTGACGCTCCGCTTTTGGGTCGAAGAAGACCGGGTTGGTAATAATGGCCGTGACAGTCTGGCCGTTGCGCATGGCCACGTGTACACGTTCGCCCATGCGGGAAGGACCGCCCTTGACGAGCGCCATCGCAATTGAGCGGTCGAGCGTTGGACTCATGTAGCTTGAGGTTACGTGACCAGCCATAGGCGCAGGAATTGTGCGCAGCGTTTCGTTGAGAATCTGCGCGCCCTCTGGCAACACAAACTGTGGGTCGTCGGCCAGCAAGCCGACAAGTTGTTTGCGGTCGGGCCGCGCGGTGTCACTGCGGGCCAGTGAGCGTTTGCCCAGGCAGTCCTTGGTCTTGGTGACCATCGCCCCCATGCCGAGGTCGATTGGGCTGACAGAGCCGTCAGTGTCCTGGCCGACGATGATGTAGCCCTTCTCGGCGCGCAGCACGTGCATGGCCTCTGTGCCGTAAGGCGTGATGCCGAACTCGGCGCCAGCCGCGTGGATTGCTTCCCAGACCTTCAGCCCCTCGGCAGCTGGCACGTTGACCTCATAACTGCGCTCACCGGAAAAGCTGATGCGCATGATGCGCGCCTTCACGCCGGCCACCGTACCCTCGCGGTACGACATGAACCCAAATGCCGCATCGTCAAAGTTCACGTCGCTGCACAACTTCTTCAGCAGGCTGCGGCTTTTTGGCCCGACGACCGCGGTCGTCGCCCAATGATCGGTTACCGTTGTCAGGTAAACCTTCAGGTGTGACCACTCGGTTTGCAGCCAGCGTTCAAGCCAGGCCAGCACATGCGCGGCGCCGCCAGTGGTCGTGTGCATCAGAAAGTGGTTTTCGCCCAGACGGACCGTGACGCCGTCGTCAAATACCATGCCGTTCTCGTCGAGCATCAGGCCGTAGCGGCACTTGCCTACTTCGAGCTTGGCCCAGGCGTTGCTGTAGACCCAGTTCAGCAAAATAGCGGCATCTGGACCCTGAATATCGATTTTACCAAGGGTTGAGGCGTCAAGCGTGCCTATGCCGTTGCGAGCCGACAGCACCTCGCGTTTGACGGCCGCGTGCAGGTCTTCGCCATTCCTGGGGTAATACCAGGGACGCTTCCATTGCCCCACGTCTTCAAACAGCGCGTCTTGCTTTACGTGCCAGTCGTGCATGGCCGTGGTCCGTACCGGGTCGAACGCATCTCCGAGCTCCAACCCAACCACGGCGCCAAAGGTCACGGGCGTGTAGTTCGGGCGGAAAGTGGTTGTGCCCACCTGGGGAATCGTCTTGCCCAGCGCCTGTGCGGCGATGCCCATGCCATTGATATTGCCGGTCTTGCCCTGGTCGGTACCAAAACCCATCGCGGTGTAGCGCTTGACGTGCTCAATCGACTCAAAGCCTTCGCGAATTGCGAGATGAATATCCGATGCCGCAACGTCGTTCTGCAAATCAACGAACTGTTTGGGCGCACGGCTCACGCCGCTGGGGTGCGGAACCAACCACAGTGCGCGCAGGTCACCGGCATCGCTGGCGGCAACAGCTGGTGCCGCGCTGGCTACAGCGTCAAAACCGACTGCCTGAACTGCGGCGATACCTGCGGCAAGCGCATCTTGCGCGCACCCGTGCAGGGTTTGCACACCTCGACATGCGCCAGCCGATTGCTCAGACTGCGCCGCTTTGCCGGGCAGGAAAGCAGCCAGCGTATCGTCCCAGACCGCCTTGCTGCCGGCCTGGCACTGCAGGTGAATCACCGGGCTGAATCCACCCGACAAGGCGACCAGATCACAGGCGATTGTTTGGGGTACGCCAGTCAGCCGGTCCTGCGTGTCGATGCTTTGTACGATCACGCTACTGACACGCTTGCCACCGCGCGCTTGCGTAACCACGTGGCCGGCGAGGATGTCAATACCGGCACTCCTGGCGCGCTGGCTCAGGGTGCCGCTGGGCGTGGCACGTGCGTCGACTACCTGAACCGTAGCACCCGCGCCCTTGAGCGCCAGCGCGGCGTCGTAGCCTGCGTCGTTGTTGGTGAACACCACGGCATGACGACCTGGCAGCACAGCATATCGGCGCACGTAAATGGAAACGGCGCTCGCCAGCATCACCCCGGGCCGGTCGTTGTTGCTAAAGACCAGGGGCCGCTCGTGCGCCCCGGTGGCCAGAACCACCTGTTTGGCGCGCACCCGCCACAGCCGTTCCCGGAAAACCGGTGCCGCGTTAGCAGGCAAATGGTCGGCGCGGTGTTCGACCAGCGTTACGAAATTGTGATCCTGGTAGCCAAAGGCTGTGGTACGTGGGAGCACAGTCACCTCGGGCATCGCTGCCAACTCGGCCAGCGATTTTGCTACCCATTGCGCAGCGGGCTGCCCGTCGATGGGTTCGTCACTTGCAAGCAGCCAGCCACCCGGCTCGGATTGTTCGTCGCACAGCATGACGCGTGCACCTGAACGACCGGCAACAAGCGCCGTAGTAAGCCCCGAGATGCCGCCACCGACTACCAGCACGTCGCAATGGGCGAAGCGTTTGTCGTAACGGTCCGGGTCTTTCTCGTTGGGTGATATTCCTAGCCCACTCGAGGCACGAATATGTTTTTCGAAGAAGTGCCAAGCGGCCTGCGAAGCCATAAAAGTCTTGTAGTAAAAGCCAGCCGGGATCAGGCGCGCGAACCAGCCAGTGACAGCCTTCACATCAAACTCAATGCTCGGGCTGGCGTGGATTGATCGTGCACTCAAGCCCTCGACCAGGCTGATCTCGGTCATTTTGACGTTTGGCACAGTGCGTGCGCCATCGAACAATTGCACCAGCGCGTTGGGCTCCTCGACGCCTGCGCTGAGAATGCCACGCGGGCGATGGTATTTCCAGCTGCGTGCCACCAGCGATACACCGTTAGCCAGCAGCGCTGAAGCCAGCGTGTCGCCTTCAAGGCCTTGATACGCACGTCCGTTAAACCTGAAATTCACGACACGTTGACGGTCAATGCGACCGCCCGACGCCAGACGGGTACTCATGCTGCACCCCCGTTGTGAACATGGCCAGCCGCGGTGACCGGCGGTTTTTCGCCAATCTTCCAGACGGCGTGGAAGCGGTAGCTCACGGTGTCGCGCAGCGCATTAAACCAGCGCCCACAGCCGCTGGAATGGCGCCACTGCTCGTGGTGAAGGCCTTTGGGGTTCTTGCGCATGAAGACGTACTCGCCCCATTGCTCGTCGGTCATGCTGTCGGTGACGGTCGGCCGGACAATGCCGCCCTCGCCGCCGCAGCTGAATTCAGTTTCTGCGCGCGCGCCGCACCAGGGGCAGTTGATCTGCAACATGATTGGTGTCTCCAGTTTTAAACGTTCAATGGGCAACGCCGGCCGCGCCGTGCTCGTCTATCAGGTGACCGTTGTAGAAACGGTCCAGCGAAAAGGCTTCGTTCAAAGAGTGCGGCCGGTCCTGCGCCACGGTGTGTGCCATGGCCCAACCAGAACCGGGTGTGGCCTTGAAGCCACCAGTGCCCCAGCCGCAGTTGATGTATAGGCCCTTGACGGGTGTAAGGCCGATGATCGGGCAGGCATCGGGTGATATGTCAACAATGCCGCCCCATTGCCGGTTCATGCGTACGCGTGAGAATATTGGGAACATCTCGACGATGGCCTGCAAGGTGTGTTCGATGGTTTGGTAGCTGCCGCGCTGGCCATAGCCCGCATACTGGTCAACGCCAGCACCAATCACCAGGTCGCCCTTGTCGGACTGGCTGATGTAGGCATGAATCGCATTGCTCATCACGACGTTTGGGAAGATCGGCTTAAGGGGCTCCGATACCAGTGCCTGAAGCGGGCGACATTCAATCGGCAGGCGTATGCCAGCCATGTCAGCGACGACACTGGAATGACCAGCGGCCACGATCGCCACCTTCTTCGTCTTGATAAAGCCTTTAACGGTGTCAACGCCTGTCACCGCACCAGCATCGCGGCGGATGCCAGTGACCTCGCAGTTCTGGATGATGTCCACTCCGCAAGCGTCGGCGGCGCGCGCGAAGCCCCAAGCCACGGCGTCGTGACGCGCTACACCGGCGCGACGCTGCAACGAGGCCCCAAGCACCGGATAGCGCGTGTTCAGGTTGATGAACGGAATCATCTCCTTGATCTGCGCGGGTGAGACGACTTCACTGTCAACCCCGTTGAGCCGGTTGGCGGTAACACGACGCTCAATGTCGCGCATCTCCTGCAGACTGTGGCCTAGGTTTAGTACCCCGCGCTGGCTGAACATCACGTTGTAATTAAGGTCCTGCGACAGGCCTTCCCATAGCTTCATCGACTTTTCATACAGCGCTGTTGATTCGTCCCACAGGTAGTTGGAGCGCACGATCGTGGTGTTACGCGCCGTGTTGCCGCCACCCAGGTAGCCGCGCTCGACCACCGCGATGTTGCGCATGCCGTGCTCCTTGGCCAGGTAATACGCCGTCGCCAGGCCGTGGCCGCCAGCGCCGATGATCACCACGTCGTACTCGCGCTTGGGCTCGGGCGAGCGCCACTGCTTCTCCCAGCCCTCGTGGTAGGACATGCTGTTGCGCAGCAGTGACCAGATTGAAAATTTTTGCATGGTGTGTTCCTTGTCTCAGCACTCGACGATATTGACGGCCACGGCCAGGTAATACGCCGTCGCCAGGCCGTGGCCGCCAGCGCCGATGATCACCACG
>JBBAPY010000201.1:0-5861 GCA_040400635.1 Rhodoferax sp. | reverse complement strand
AGTGGCTTCCAAGTCCTGGGCGCTGGTATGGATGGCAAATTGGGCTTTGGAATAAAAGGACTGGCGCCCATCCAAAATGTTTTTCAGGTCTTGCAGGGCTTCTTTGCTGGCGGCCATGGGCCGCAAGTCGCCTTGGGCGGTGACGCGGCGCAAGTGGTCTGCCGGATCGGCTTGCAGCCACAGCGTGGTGCAGTGCGCCAGTAGCAAGGTAAAGCTGGCCGGGTCGGACACCAGACCGCCGGGCGTGGCGATCACTGCCTCGGGGTAGATTTGAATGCTTTCCTCCAAGGCCCGGCGCTCATAGCGGCGGTAGGCGTTGGCGCCGTACAAAGCCTGAATTTCGGCCACGCTGCAACCGGCAAATTTCTCAATTTCGCGGCTCAGTTCCACAAAGGGGTAGCCCAGGTCCTGGGCCAGCATCTGTCCCAGCGTGGACTTGCCCGCGCCGCGCAGGCCCACCAGGGCGATGCGGGTGCTGCGCTCCTGGGCCGCGCCGCCGGTGCCCAGCAGCTCGCCGATGGCGATACGCACCCGGTGCAGCGTGGGTGCGTCGCATTGCTCCAGCATCTCGCGAATCATTAGCCAGTCTGGCGAGGAGGTACTCACATCGCCCAATAACTCGGCCAAAGTGCATTGCAAGGCCTTGGCCACTTGCAAGAGCACCAGCACCGAGGCATTGCCCAGGCCATATTCCATGTTCGCGAGATGCCGCTCGGACACCTGCGCCGCCGCGGCCAGGGCTTTACGCGTCATGCCGCGGCGCGCACGCAGGGCACCCACGCGCTGGCCCAGTCCGATCAGATAAGGGTGTTTGTCCTCGCTGGACGCTGCGCTTTCAGGCGAGATTTCTGTGTCTTTATGCAATATAGTGCTTGACATGATGGAAAAATGAAATTAAGGTCCTCTTACGCACAATAATGCATTTTTCTGGAAGCTGCAAGCGGGCGAGGGCAAGGTAAAGCCATTGAGGCCAAGCCATAGGCGCAGCCCAGTACGCGCCCGGCATGCTAGAAAGTGGCACAGCGTCTGAGCGACAAAGAGGAGCAATCAACATGGCAGAAACCACTGCGATGGACCCGCAGGGCGAAGTATTTAATTTCGCGCAGTACCTGCTGGACTGCAATACGGGCCATGCCGCGCGCCTGGCTTATGTGGACGACCAGAGTGCGCTGCGCTATGGCCAGCTGGCGCAGGGCGTGCAAGCGGTGGCTGCCGCCTTAAAGGCGAGTGGCGTGCGGCGCGAGGAACGGGTGTTTTTGCTGATGCACGACTGCATCGACTGGCCCTGTGCATTTTTGGGCGCAATGTACTGCGGCAGCGTCCCGGTAGCGGCCAATACCTTGCTCAAGGCCGAGGACTACGCCTATATGCTGGCCAAAAGCCGGTCTCAGCTGGCGGTGGTGTCGCAGGCCCTGCTATGGGTCTTATTAGAGGCGATGGCCTTGGGCCCGCACGAGCTGCGCCAAGTGGTCGTCTCGCGCGCTGTGCATCCGCTGCCCGAAGGCTGTGTAGCGATGGAAGACTGGCTGGCAGCGCAAGCGGCCCTGGCGCAGTGCGCGCCCACGCATCCGCAAGACCCCGGGTTTTGGCTGTTTTCCTCGGGCTCCACCGGTCGGCCCAAGGCCACCGTCCACAGCCATGCCAACCCCTACTGGACGGCCAAGCTCTACGGGCAGGACGTGCTGGCTTTGCACGCGGGGGACGTGTGTTTTTCTGCGGCGAAATTGTTTTTTGCCTACGGCCTGGGCAATGCGCTGAGCTTTCCCTTGCGAGTAGGCGCGACCACCGTCTTGATGGCCGAGCGGCCCACGCCCGATGCGGTGTTCCACCGCTTGCAAGGCGGCGTGGGCGGACAAAAACCCACGGCGTTTTACGGCGCGCCCACCTTGTTTGCGGCCATGCTGGCATCCCCGGTTTTGCCAAGGCGCAGGCCATGGCTTTGCGTCTGGTTTCTTCGGCGGGAGAGGCCTTACCGGCCGACATCGGTCAGCGTTTCAAAGGGCATTTCGGGGTGGACATCGTCGACGGCATAGGCTCGACCGAGATGCTGCATATTTACCTTTCTAACCGTCCCGAGCGGGTGCGCTATGGCACCACCGGCTGGCCGGTGCCCGGCTACGACATCGCGCTGCGCGACGATGCCGGCCAAGAGGTTCCAGACGGTGAGACGGGCGACTTGTTTATCCGGGGCCCGAGCGCCGCCACGCTGTACTGGGGCAACCGCGAGAAAACTATAGAAACCTTCCAAGGCGCCTGGACCCGCAGCGGCGACAAATACAGTCGCAATGCGGACGGCAGCTATACCTACAGCGGCCGCAGCGACGACATGCTCAAGGTCAGCGGCGTGTATGTGTCGCCGTTTGAAGTCGAGTCCACGCTCATCGAGCACCCGGCGGTGCTCGAGGCTGCAGTGATAGGTGTGGCTGACGCGGATGGGCTGACCAAAACCAAGGCCTATGTGGTCCTAAAAGCCGGGCAGGACGTCAGTGCCGAGGAACTCAAAGCCTTTGTCAAAGACCGGCTGGCGCCCTTTAAATACCCGCGCATGATTGCGTTTGTCGCCGAGTTGCCCAAGACGGCCACAGGCAAGATTCAGCGCTTCAAGTTGCGGGCTTTGTCAGCAGGGCAGGCATGAGCGAGCCAGTGCAATGGCAAGACATTGCGTACGCCGACGGCCAGGCCCGCATGGAGTACCAATGGCTGGGCGCGAGGGATGCGCCCGGCCCGGTTGTGGTGTTTTTGCATGAAGGCTTAGGATCATTGGCGCTGTGGAAGGGCTTTCCTGCGCTTGTTTGTCAGCGCCTTGGGTGCAGGGGCTTGGTCTATTCGCGCCCTGGCTACGGGCAATCACGAGAATTGGGGCATCCAAAGTCGTGGCGGGTCGACTTTATGCATCAGCAGGCCTATGAAGTACTGCCGGCCTTACTCAAAGCTTTAAAGTTAGACGAGCCAACGGTTTTGATGGGCCATAGCGATGGCGCGTCCATTGCGCTTTTGTTTGCCGCCCGCTATCCGCAGCAGGTGGCGGCGGCCGTGGTGTTGGCGCCGCATTTGTTTGTGGAGACCCAAACCCTTGCCGCCATTACGGCATTACAAGCCGACGCGGTACGCCTTGCCTTGTTGGCGCGACTTAGGTCCTACCACTTTGACGCAGAATCAGTTTTTAGCCATTGGAGCCAAGCCTGGCTGGCACCCGATTTCGTGCATTGGTCAATTACTGACACAATCGCGACCCTAGGCTGTCCGGTTTTGGCGGTGCAGGGATTAGATGATGAATACGGCACGCTGGCCCACATTCAGACGCTGGCCCGGCACCATGCAGGAACCGAGCTCTTAACCTTCGACGCATGCGGCCATCTGCCGCACCGCGATCAAGCAGAGCGTCTGATCGCAGCAGTATTTAAATTTTTGCAACACCTATAAGGAGACATCGCATGCTAGGCAAATTCAATTCCCTGGTCCGCTGGACGGGCGCCACTTTGGCCGTGACTGCTTTGAGCGCCAGCTTGGCTAGCGCGCAAACCACAGGCAAACTCAAGGTGGGTTTTATGCTGCCCTATACCGGTACCTTTGCCTCTTTGGGCACGGCGATTGAAAACGGATTTCGTCAGCATGTCACCGAGCTGGGTGGAAAAATAGCCGGTCGCGAGGTGGAGTACTTCAAAGTGGACGATGAGTCCGAGCCTTCCAAAGCCACCGACAACGTTAACAAATTGATCAAGCGCGATCAGGTTGATGTGCTGATCGGTACCGTCCATTCTGGCGTGGCCATGGCCATGGCCAAGGCCGCCAAAGAAAGCGGCACGCTGTTGATCGTGCCCAATGCGGGTGCAGATGCGGTAACCGGTGCCATGTGTGCGTCTAATATTTTCCGTAGCTCCTTTTCCAACTGGCAACCGGGCTATGCCATGGGCGAAGTGATGGCGAAAAAAGGCATCAAAAAAGTAGTCACCATCACCTGGAAATACGCCGCGGGTGATGAGTCGGTCAAAGGCTTTAAAGAAAGCTTTGAAAAAGGCGGTGGTACCGTGGTGAAAGAGTTGAGCCTGCCCTTCCCCAACGTGGAATTCCAAGGCTTGCTGACCGAAATCGCAGCGACCAAACCTGACGCAGTGTTTACCTTCTTTGCCGGTGGCGGCGCAGTCAAATTCGTGAAGGACTATGCGGCTGCGGGCCTCAAAGGCACGATTCCTTTGTATGGATCGGGCTTTTTGACCGATGGCAACCTCGATGCCGAAGGTGCCGCGGCTGATGGTTTATTCACCGCCTTGCATTATGCCGACAGCCTCAACACCAAGCGCGACAACGCGTTCCGCCTGAACTACGCCAAGACCTTCAGAATGCAACCCGATGTATACGCTGTGCAAGGCTATGACGCCGCGCAAATGCTGGCCATTGGCCTGAACGCCACCAAGGGCGACGCCACCAAGGCCGCCGACATTTCTGCCGCTTTACGCAAAGCCACGATCGACAGCCCGCGCGGTCCTTTCACCATTTCCGCGTCGCACAACCCTGTGCAAGACTTTTACCTGCGCCAAGCCAGCGCCAAGGAAAAGGAAAACAAAGTGGTGGGCATGGCCAGCACCAAACTGGCCGACCCGGGCCGCGGCTGCAAGATGTAATTTTTTCAGGGCATGACGCTGGGGGCTTGCGCCCCGCCGCCTCGTGCGGTGGGGCCGGCCCTTTACTTGTATGGACCTCACCACCTTTCTCATCCAGTGCCTCAATGCGCTGCAGTACGGATTGCTGCTGTTTTTGGTGGCCTCGGGTCTGACGCTCATCTTCGGCATCATGGGCGTTATCAACTTGGCCCATGGCAGTTTTTACATGATTGGCGCTTACATGGCTTTTGCCTTGGCGCCTTTTGTCGCGGCTACGGTGGGCGGCGGTTTTTTCACCACCTTGCTATTCGGTTTGGTGGTGGCAGTAGCGCTAGGCTATTTGCTGGAGTGGGCGTTTTACAGTTTTCTCTACACCCGCGAGCATTTGCAACAAGTGCTGATGACTTACGGCCTGATTTTGGTGTTTGAAGAGTTGCGCAGCCTGCTGGTCGGTGACGACGTGCATGGCGTGCAAGCGCCGGATTTTTTGTCCGGCAGCATCCCGCTGGGCGACATGATGGTGTACCCGGTCTATCGTCTGTTTATCTCGGGCGTGTGCCTTTTGCTGGCGCTGGGTATGTATTTTGTTTTTGCCAAAACTCGCCTGGGCATGATGATCCGCGCGGGCAGTACCAACCGCGAAATGGTGCAGTCCCTGGGCATTGACATCAAGTTTTTGTACCGCGTGGTGTTCGCCGCCGGGGTGGCGATTGCGGTGCTGGCAGGCATGGTGGCCGCGCCGGTGTCCTCGGTCTATCCGGGCATGGGCAGCCTGGTGCTGATTATTTGTTTTGTGGTGGTGGTCATCGGCGGTATTGGTTCGATTCGCGGGGCCTTGCTGGCGTCCTTGCTCATCGGCGTGGTTGATACCTTTGGCAAAGTGCTGGTGCCCCAGGTGGCCGGCGTACTGGTGTATGTCCTGATGGCGCTCATATTGCTGTGGAAGCCTGACGGCTTGTTCAAGGCCGGTTGATGCGCGCACAGCTTCCTAAATTTTTGTTTGTACTGGCCAGCTTTGCGGCGCTGGCCGTATTCCCGCATATGGCGGGCAAGTTCGGCGTGGACTTGGCTACCAAGATCATGATTTTTTCGGTGCTGGCGCTCAGCTTGGAATTGCTGGTGGGTAAGACCGGACTGGTCTGTTTTGGGCAGGCGGCGTTTTTTGGCATAGGGGCTTATGCCACCGTTCTTTTATCGCCATCCGACGGGCCAGCCTCGCTGGTGAGCTTGTTGCCCCTGTGCGTGTTGCTGGCCGCAGCT
>JBBAPY010000200.1:0-5862 GCA_040400635.1 Rhodoferax sp. | reverse complement strand
GACAAAGGGATTGCGTGCACCCACGGTGTGGATGCGCGCCAAAAAGCGGCCAATCCATTCCAGCACTTCTTCGTCGTCCAGTTCGGGCGGGCGTCCGCCCCGGCGCGGGCTGACGCTAAACCAAAAGCCGCCAAAGCTGTGTAGTGTGGCTCCAGCCAGGCGCAGCGGCCCGATGGCTGGAATTTCTGCCTGCATCAGCTCCTCTGCAAAACTGTGCTCTTCCAAAATCTGCGCTTCGCTCCAGCGCCCGGGCCGGTAAAACTTGGCCACCACCGCGCTGCCGTCTTCTAGTTGTACTTGGTACACCCGGTTTTCATAGGAGGACAAGGCGGTCAGGCGGCCGTCACCGCGCAGTCCAAGGTATTCGAGGGCGTCCAGGACCAGATCGGGGGTCAGCGTTTCAAAAACATGGTGCATACCCTGATTGTCAGCCCTGTACGCTTGCTCTACGCTTGGTTCCAAAAAAGTGCAACTGGCCCGCAGAAATTGGAGTTTGGTATGGGATTTAACGACGTCATCACCCTGCAAGGGGGCTTTGCCCCGGTGGAAGAAGAGATCACGATCGAACTGACGCAGGTGCAGGGCCAAATTCCGCGCGATCTGCATGGCATGCATGTGCGCAACGGCCCCAACCGCCGCTTTGAGGCGCCGGGGCGTTACCACTGGTTTGACGGCGATGGCATGCTGCACGCGGTGCGCTTTGAAGGCGGACGCGCCTACTACCAAAACCGCTGGATTCACACCCAAGGCTTGCACGAGGAAACCCAGGCGGGCCACGCCCTGTGGCAGGGTATCAAAGACCCGCCGCGCAAAGACCGGCCCGACATGCCGCTCAAAAACACGGCCAATACCGACGTCAAATACTTTGCCGGCCACTTGCTGGCCATGTGGTACCTGGGCGGCGAGGTCTATCGCGTGCGGCCCGGCGACTTATCCACCGTGGACACCCTGGCGCTGGATCCGCGACTGGCCGGCTTGCATATTTCAGCGCATTCCAAGGTCGATGAGCGCACCGGCGAATTCATCTTTTTTTGCTACGGCAAAGAGCCGCCCTATATGCACTATGGCGTGCTCGATAAAAGCGGCGTACTCACAACACTGATCCCAGTGCCCCTGCCTGGCCCGCGCCTGCCGCACGATATGGCCATCACGCGCAACTACACCGTGCTGCATGATTTGCCTCTGTTCCAGGACCCCGTGGCCGCTGCTGCCGGGCGTCACAAAATAGCGTTTTTTCCCGAACTGCCTTCGCGCTTTGGCGTAGTGCCGCGCCATGGCAGTACGCAAGACATCCGCTGGTTTGAGGCCAGTGCGACCTATATGTACCACGTCGCCAATGCCTGGGAAGAGGACGATGGTCAAGGGGGTGTCGAAATAGTGATGACCGGCACACCCTTCAAGCCCCAGCGCGATGGCCGTGGCCAGCCCGACGCCACGGGCCTGCCGCGCTTGATCGCGCAACTGGGCATCGACTGTATGTTCTACGAGTGGCGCTTTAATTTGCGCACCGGCCAAACGCGCGAACGCGTACTCGACGATGTACTTAACCAAGAGTTCCCCATCATCAACAGCGCGCGCATGGGCGAGCCCACGCGCTACGCCTGGAATATCCTGATGGGCAGCAGCGATCAGCCCGAAGACCCTCGCTTTTGCGGTATCGCATGCCACGATCTGCACACCGGCAGCTGCACCGCCTACCATGGCGGCATGCACCAGTGGCTGAGCGAACACAGCTTTGCCCCCAAAGACAAACACGGCAACGAAGACGACGGTTATCTGGTCGGCTTTGTCTGGGACGCCAAAGACGCGCGCTCCTATGTGAGTATTTTTGATGCAGCCAACGTGGCCCAAGGGCCGGTCGCCCGCATTGCGCTACCCCAGCGCGTGCCTAATGGCTTTCACGCTACTTGGGTGAGCAGTGCCAGGCTGGCGCGAGGCTGGTAGCGCGCCTGTACCGAGACCCAGATACTTGTTCTTCAATATTTTTTTGAAAGCCATTGATGGTTTTTGACCTAGAGGAACAGCGTAGCGCTTGGTCGCTCGACCCGCTTGTTCACCATTGCAACCATGGTTCCTATGGCGCGGTGCCATCGGTCGTGCGCGAAATTCAGCGTGCGGTGCAGGACCAGGTTCAAAAAAATCCGGTGCGCTTTTTTGCCCGCGAAGCGCAAGACCGAGTAGCCGCTGCGCGCGCAGAAATTGCAGCATTTTTAGGTCAGCAACCCGATCAGATCGCCCTGGTGCGCAACGCGACGGAAGCAGCAAGCACCACGATGCGCGGATTTCCATTTGAGCGCGGCGATGAGGCCATTGTGCTGGACCAGGAATACGGCGCCGTGGTGTATGCCGTGCAAAGGGCATTGGCCAGCGCGGGCGGGATTTTGCGGGAAGTTGCCATTCCGATGGAGGATGATGCGGCGCAGATAGTGGCCCGGGTCGAGGCGGCGATCAACTCCCGTACCCGCTTGCTGGTGGTGGACCACATCACATCGGCTACGGCTCGCATATTGCCAGTGCAGCAACTGGCCGACGTATGCAGGGCGCATGGTATTGCGATCGCCGTGGATGCCTCGCATGCACCTGGGCAACTGGACCTCGATTTAGACCGCTTGGATGCCGATTTTTGGTTTGGAAATTTGCACAAATGGGTGTGTGCGCCATTGGGTAGCGCGGTGTACCGCATTGCGCCACGCTGGCAAACGCGCATGCGTCCGCTCATAGTTTCCTGGCGTGATGCGGAGGGCTATCCCGCGCCCTGGGACATGCTGGGCACGGTGGATGTCAGCGCCTGGCTGGCTGCGCCTGCGGCCATTGATTTTTTCAAGCGCATCGGCTGGCAGCGTGTGCGAGCGGCGAACCAGGCACGCATGCGCTATGGGCGTGAATTGGTGCTGTCTGCCTTAGGCCTTTCAAAAGACACGCTGCCGCCCGATGCCATCGCCATGGGCCTGGTGCCATTGCCCCGCATGGAAGATGGTCGTGCGGCCTGTGCCGCCTTGCAAAAGCGCTTGGGGGAGGTCTATCGGGTGGAGAGCGCGATCACGACGTGTGCGGGCGCCTACTATCTCCGGGTCTGCGGGCAGTTGTATAACAGCGCGGCGGACTATGAAGCGCTAGCCAGCGCCATAGGCACCGAGCTGCGCGGCTAGCAAATGCCTACCATATGTACCCTCGGCCGCACGGCGAACAAATGGCCTCATCTTTGCACCCATCTGGGGATGCTAAGAGCGGCCAGGGCCTATTGACCGAAGCGTTTGCGGGTGAGCGCCAGCGCCAACCAAAACGACACGACTGCATAGGCCACCAGCACGCCACCATGGTGCAGCACATTGCTAGGCCACTGGTCCATAAACAAAGGCCGCACCAGCGCCACCGCATTGGCCAGCGGCAGCCAGTCTGCCACCGCGCGCACCAAAGGCGGCAGTTGCTCCAAGGGGAAAAACACACCGCCTAAAAACATGGTGGGCGTGAGAAAGAGCGTGAAGTAATAGGTAAAAAAGTCATAGCCCTTGGCCAGCGCGTTAAATACCAGCGCCATCGAGCTAAAGGTAATACCCACACCGAGCAGCACCGGCCAGGCCACCAGCAGCTTGGGGCTGTGGCTGATTTGCAGCGCCAGCATCACGCCCAAAATCGCCGTCACGGTAAACAGCGCCTTAAAAGCCGCCCACAGCATTTCGGCCAGCACGATGTCGTCCAGTCCTACCGGCGCGTTCATGATGCCGTCCCAGGTCTTTTGCACATGCATGCGCGAGAAGGCCGAATACAGCGCTTCAAAGGACGCGGCGTTCATCGCACTCATGCAGATGCTGCCGCTGGCCAGGAACAAGATGTAGGGCACGTTGTGTCCGTCGATGGTGAGCTGGCCGACCAGCGCGCCCATGCCGTAGCCAAAGGCCACCAGCCACATCAGCGGCTCAGCGATATTGCCCAGGAGGCTGGGAATAGCCAGCTTGCGCCAGACCAGTAAATTGCGTTGAAACACCGGCCAAAAGCGTAGCGTCAGATGCGGTGCGCGCCAGGGGCTTTGGATTTGGGGGGTGAATGCGTTGGAGTCGGGCATATCAAGCGTCCTCGCGGATCTGGCGTCCGGTCAGTTTCAGGAATAAATCTTCCAAGTTAGCCGGGCGGTGCAGGGTGCGCAATTGCGGGTAGGCCGCCAGCGCCTGCAAAAGCGCGCTGGCTTGGTCGGTGTAAAAAAACACCGTCTCGCCGCTTACCTCTACCCGCGCGGCCAGAGCGCGCAGCGGGCCTTCGCGCACTTGTAGCGCGCCCACGCCAAATACTTCGACCACATCGGGCTCTAAGTGCTGGGCGATCAAATCACGCGGCTTGCCTTCGGCAATCTTTTTGCCATGGTCTAACACCAAGAGGCGCGAACATAGGCGCTCGGCCTCGTCCATAAAGTGGGTGGTCAGCAAAATCGACTTACCCTGCTGCAAGAGCGCTTGCAGGCGCTCCCACATCAGGTGGCGGGCCTGCGGGTCCAGGCCGGTGGTGGGCTCGTCTAGCAGCAAAAGGCGCGGGTCGTTCACCAGCGCGCGCGCCAGGCTCAGACGCCGTTTCATACCGCCCGACAACTCGCCCGGTTTGGCCTTAGCCTTGCTGGTCAGTGAGGCAAACTCCAGCAGGGATGGGATGCGCTTTTTAATCTCGCGGTCCTTCAGCCCGAAATAGCGGCCATAGACCAGCAGGTTTTCTTCGCAATTGAAGTCCGGGTCCAGCGTATCGAGCTGCGTCACCACCCCGATTTGCGCCTTGATGGCCAGCGCATCGCGCGGCATATGCAGCCCCAGCGCGCTAATGCTGCCGCCATCGGGCGCCGTCAGCCCCAAGCACATGCGCACCGTGGTCGTTTTGCCCGCCCCATTGGGCCCGATCACCCCCAGGCATTCGCCCGGTGCAATCTCAAAAGACAGGTCATCGACTACGGTATTGGCGCCAAAGCGCTTGGAGAGGTGCTGTGCGGAAAACAGCGCGGTGGTGGTGGTGGGGTGGGGCATGGGCCCAGATTGTCGTGGATTGGCGTGACGCGCTAAGCCCATTGGAAATGCTTGTTCGCGACCTTGTCGCCGGGCGCAGGGAAGTGGCCAGCGGTATGATCGCCTGTTGTTTGGGTAGTCGCAGGCG
Source organism: Rhodoferax sp. (assembly GCA_040400635.1). Taxonomy (GTDB): domain Bacteria; phylum Pseudomonadota; class Gammaproteobacteria; order Burkholderiales; family Burkholderiaceae_C; genus Allorhodoferax. Next base: position 732 of record JBBAPY010000200.1, on the reverse strand, counting down.
CATGGACCCAGGCTTTACATCTCAATCGCACAATTTCAAGGCTTCAACAGGGAGTTCAATCCTCATGGTTTTTCGACTCAATTTGCGATTCGTCTTCGCTTCTATGGCGGCCTTGGCGCTTAGCTGCCTGCTTTTGGGATGTGGCGGTGGCAAAGGTGCGGCAGCGGCTCCGCCCGTTGGCGGCATTGTGGCAACTCCGGGTGAAGGCAAAGTGACCATTACCTGGAATGCGGTTCCTGGCGTTGACTATTGGCTGGTGTACGCCGCTGCGCCGAGTATTTCCGCTACGCCCACGCCCACGGTCAACCATGTTTGGGCGCAAAGCGTGACCTCTCCTTATGTGATTGCGGGACTCGCCAATGGGACGACCTACTCCTTTGCCATGAATGCGCGTACAGACGGTGGTCCGGGCGGAGCAAGCACCCCATCGGCTTCTGCCATTCCGCGGCCTGCGGGCGGCAGTTGGACATTGGACAGCACTACGGCTGGCGCTCAAATGGGAAGCGATCCGATAACGGGAATTGCTTTCGACGGCAGCGCTAACTTTGTGAGTGTCGCTAGCAATGGTGCCATTTACAAAGGCGTGCTCGCTTCGACTCCGAGCATCCTTTGGTCGGCAACCACCCCCCAAGCGAGCTACGGCTTTCGTGCGGTGGCCTATCTCAATGCGACCGATGGCTATGCCGCAGTCGGCACGGGTGGCTACTGTCAAGGTTTAGATCTTGCCAGTCC
>JBBAPY010000199.1:0-5885 GCA_040400635.1 Rhodoferax sp. | reverse complement strand
AGGGCAGCCTCTAAGGCCCTGAGCGTCTGGTGGCGCCCATAGACGGCGACCGCATCTTCATAGTCCTGACGCGCCTGAGCGTCTTGCGCAACGCGTCGGTGAAAACGCCGCCATAGCTGGGCCACTGCGCGGCTGTCGTCTTCCAGCAATTCATAGTGCGCCGGCAAGCCCCAGCGCATCAGTTCGCCCACCGGCGCGTTGCGCACCAGGGTGGCAAACCAGCCGTGAAAAGTGCGCACTTGCACCGGCCTATCGGCCTTCATGAGCGATTGGTGCAGGCCACGCAAACGTGCAAGTTGTTCGGGGCTGCTATCGGGGCCCAGGCCCCGGTCGCGCAGGGCTTGCTGCAATTGGGCATCGCTGGCTTGGCTGAATTCTTCAAGCCATGCATGCAGGCGTTGGCGCACTTCCCCAGCGGCTTTTTTGGTAAAGGTAATGGCCAGCAATTCATGCGGCTGCGCACCCTCGAGCAAGGCGCGCAGCATGCGCGAGACCAATATCCAAGTCTTGCCGGCACCGGCGCAAGCTTCAACCACCACGCTGCGCCGCGGGTCGCAGGCGATGCTGTAAAAGGCCGCTTGGGACACGCGGCGCCCATCATGGGCGTAAGCCGCAGCATTTGCATCCAAGCCATCGACCTGCGCGGCCATACCGCCGTTTGCAGTCGTCATGCCAGCGCCCAAAAGTCTTTGCGACACAGCCCGCGCACTTTGCAAAAATCGCAGGTACTGCCTTCGCCCAAGGCGGGCAAAACAGCCCCGCCGGCAATACGCTCCATATCGTCATGGATGCCCTGCACTAAAGCATCCCGCGCATGAAGCAAGTGGGCTTGCTCTATGGTTTTGCAGCCCTCGCGTTCGTGAAAACTCAGGTAAGCGCCTGCATCATCGTCCTTGGCATGCAAGGCCGCATAAAACGCCATTTGCGTGTCTTCCAAGGGCTGCTTCACCCTTTTGCGCGTGGCCTCGGGCGATTCGGTTTTGTAGTCTAGTATCAGGCTGGCACCCTGGGCACTGCGGTCGATACGGTCGATCCGGCCCACCAAGTTGACGCGGCCCAATGGACGCTCGAGTGGGGCCTCGGCCTGGTCAAACACCATACCCCCAGCCGCATGCTGTTTACGCCACGCCAAATAGCCCTCGCCCATGGTGCGCCAGGCAGCAGCAAAGGGTAAAAACTCGTCTGCGTCCAGGCCCAGCGCTTGGGTGGCTGCATTACCGGCAGCTTCCAGCAGCACGCGCTGGCGGTCGGCATCGGCCTGGGGCGCGGACTGCATCGCCCGCTCAAAATACTCCAGAACCCGATGCAGCCATTGCCCGAAGTCGCGCTTGTCCATTTCGCTTTCCAATTCTTCGCTGCCATAAAGACCCAACTGGCGTTGCGCGAAAAAGCGGTAAGGGCAATTGCGCAAGTCTTCGTATGCGCTCTGGCTAAGTTTGGCAGGCAGCAAGCCCGGCGCGCTGGGCTGCGGCGCCAGCAGGGGTCGGCCCGCAAGTGGCCGCAGGGTGCGCTGGTCGGCGCCCGCTGGCAGCGGTCCGTCCGCCAACAAGGCGCGCACCAAGGGGCTGGCCGCCATGGCCTCGCCGGCGTCGTCGCTGGTGCGCCAAAAAATATCGCAATGCGGGTGCTCCAGCGCATGTAAAAACGCCCGCTCGCTGGCCTGCGCCAGTGCGCTGCGTTCGGGCAGACCCAGGGCCTGGCGCTGCCCCGGTGTCCACAAACTCGTCGATTGCGGTACACGCGGCATGCGAATTTCGTCGCAACCGGCCAATACCACCGCCGCAAAGGGCCGGGCCAGCACCTGGCTCAGGGGAAGTATGACGACCTGCTCATGCGCCGGATAGTCGGGGCGAAAGGTGTTGCCTTCGAGCAGCGCTTGCATCCAGGCACTGAAATCTGCCGCTTCCAAGACCTGAGCGCTCCACAATGTTTGGGCCTGCAAGCGTTCGCGCTCCTGTGGACGGTCCAAACCGCTTAAGGCCAATAACTGCAGGCCTGCAGGGTCGCCATTGAGCGTGTCCCAGATGCCGACATCGCGCAAGGCTTGCTCCAACACCGCCAGCCACTGTGCCATGCTGCGCCGCCCGCTAAAGGCTTGGCGCAAGGTTTCGTAAGCCGCCACGCAGGCTTCAACCGCTGGCGCATCCGTTCCCTTGGGGCGGTCTGCGCCTGCCAGGCGCAGGGGCACTTCGCGCCAATCGCGCAGCTGGTGGCGCCGCAAAAACGCCTCCATCGCGACACTGGCCGGCGCCAGTGCCGGGGCCAATTTGAGCCAGGCCAACACGGCATCGCTGGAAGCATCCCAGACACTGGCGCGCAGCACAGCGGCAAGCACCGCACCGGCATGGGTGGTAGAGAGCATCCAACCGGTTTCGTCGCGCACCATGGCGCCAGCGCCGTCCAGCAGGGCCTGAATGCGCCGGGTTAAGGCGCGGTCCGAACAAATCAAAGCCAAGGGGTAGCGGTCGGCCGCTATATGCGCCAGCACGCTGGCCGCGACGCGCTGCGCCTCTTGCGCAGCATCGGTACAGGCGTGCACCTGCGGCGAAAACGAGGGTGAGGATGCGGACACGGCGCTTTCGGCTACCAGCGGCATGCGCTGCAGGCCATGGCCCCAAGCGCGCTGCAAGCCCTCAAGCAGTGGATCAGGCGCCAAGCCTTCGAGCGCCAGCACGCAATCCACACCCACGCGTGCCTCAGTGCGGAACAAAACATCGGTGGCATAGCGTGAACTAGCGGCCCACTCCAGCGCTGCCGCCATGGCAATAGCTTCCCAGGCCGCGCCCGGCCCAGACCAAGCGCTTTCGCAAGCACTGCGGCTGGCCACGGCCCAGGCGGAGCGTTCAGCCGGCGGGCAGGCAGCCGCCATTGGCGCGACCTCGTGAACCGCTGTGACCATGAGGGCGGCCAGCACATCGATTTGTTCCGCGCTGTAGCGCCCACGCCAGGAATGCAGCAGCGCACGCGCCGTGAGGGTGTCAGCCGCTTTGTCCCGGCGGATGTCAGTAGGCCCCGCCTCGAACACGGCCAAGCGGGCGCTCCAGTTCATCGAGGTCTCAAAGCGCGGGGCAAAACCGTCTGGGAAGTGCGTCGCCCACATCACCTGGGCCTGGCGCAATAGTTGGGCATAGGGGAGCAACACCACGGTACGGCCGGGGTGGGCGCCCAGCGCCGCAAGGCGGGTGGCCATGGTGTCGAGCAAGCCGCTATCCGGGGCGAACCAGCACCATGCGGCCGGTAAATCGCGAGGCAGTTTGCGCTCCGAACCTGGCGAAACGGGGAATTGCCCCTTTGGATGGGACTTTTCTATGCCGGTCATAGTGCTGGCCCGAAAACGCGAGGGCTTGTTTCTGTCACAATCGATTTCATATACGCGGTATTCACCACTTCCTGAGGAAACTTCCATGGCCAGCGAACTCGTCAAACACATCACCGACGCCACTTTTGAGGACGAGGTCTTGCACAGCACACAACCGATTTTGGTGGACTATTGGGCCGAATGGTGCGGCCCTTGCAAAATGATTGCCCCGATTTTGGAGGAAGTCTCGGTGTCTTATGAAGGCAAACTTCAAGTGGCCAAGATGAATGTGGACGAAAACCGGGAAATCCCGGCCAAATTCGGTATCCGCGGCATCCCGACCCTGATGCTGTTCAAGGACGGCAAGTTGGCTGCCACCAAGGTAGGCGCCCTGAGTAAAGCCCAGTTGGTGGCATTTATCGACGAGCAACTGTAGGCCGGAGCCATCGGCTAGCGGCCCTGAGTTCCAAAGGCCGGCCGTCCGGCCCCAAGCCATCAAAACCGGCCCCGTGCCGGTTTTTCAATTTTGGCAGTTTTTCCTGTCATAATTCTCCCTTTCATGCAGCCCATACCCTTGGGCACCGATGCAACGGTGTTGAACCCCCAGGTGCTTCTTACCCCTACGCACCAGTCGGCACCCCCCCTCCCCTGATTTTTTTGCCCACCGTACTTTCGGCTCTATCCCCTACGGGAAACATTCCATGCACTTAAACGAACTCAAGGCACTGCACGTGTCAGAAGTCCTCAAACAAGCCGAAGAGCTTGAAATCGAAAACACCGGCCGCATGCGCAAGCAAGAGCTGATGTTTGCCATCATCAAAAAGCGGGCCCGTACTGGCGAGCAAATCATTGCCGACGGCGTGCTGGAAATCCTGCCCGACGGCTTTGGCTTTTTGCGCAGCCCAGACACCAGCTACACCGCCAGCACCGACGACATCTACATCAGCCCCAGCCAGGTGCGCCGCTTTAATCTGCACACCGGCGACATGATCGAAGGCGAAGTGCGTACGCCCAAAGACGGTGAGCGTTACTTTGCGCTGAACAAGTTGGACAAAGTCAACGGCGGCTCGCCCGAGAGCAATAAACACAAAGTCATGTTCGAAAACTTGACGCCGCTGTTTCCCAAAGTGCAAATGCGTCTGGAGCAGGACAACAAAAGCGACGAGAACATTACCGGCCGCATCATCGACATCATTGCGCCCATAGGTAAAGGCCAACGCGCCCTGCTGGTGGCGCCGCCCAAAAGCGGTAAGACGGTGATGATGCAGCACATCGCCCACGCAATTTCGGCCAACTACCCCGATAGCCACATGATGGTGTTGCTGGTCGATGAGCGCCCCGAAGAGGTGACCGAGATGCAGCGCACCGTGCGCGGCGAAGTGATTGCCTCCACCTTTGACGAGCCCGCTTCGCGCCATGTGCATGTGGCCGAAATGGTGATCGAACGCGCCAAGCGCCTGGTGGAATTGAAAAAAGACGTGGTGATTTTGTTGGACTCGATCACCCGCCTAGCCCGCGCCTACAACAACGTGGTGCCCTCCAGCGGCAAAGTGCTCACCGGCGGTGTCGATTCCAATGCCTTGCAGCGGCCCAAGCGTTTTTTAGGTGCGGCGCGCAATGTGGAAGAAGGCGGTTCGCTGACCATCATCGCCACGGCACTGGTCGATACCGGCAGCCGCATGGACGAGGTGATTTTTGAAGAGTTCAAGGGCACAGGTAATTCCGAGATTCACCTGGACCGACGCCTCTATGAAAAACGCGTGTTCCCGTCCATCCAGCTCAACCGCAGCGGCACACGCCGCGAAGAATTGCTGCTGGCGCCCGAGATTTTGCAAAAAACCCGCATATTGCGTCAGTTTTTATACAACATGGACGAGATCGAGTCCATGGAAATGGTGCTCAAGCAAATGCGCGCCACCAAGACCAACAGCGAATTCTTTGAATTGATGCGCCGCGGCGGCTAAGCCCGCCCGCTGTGTTGGTCCAGTAGGGCCTGCAAATTGCCGCGTATCTGCGCCTCAATTTGCGCCTGAAAACTGCCCAGCAAAAAGCCCAGCTGCGCGCGCAGTTCAAAACTTTCCGCACGCACTAGCAAGCTGCCTTTGGCACCGCTGCGGCTGAACAGGATTTCATCTTCCAAGAGCCCCGATCTGCACTCGCAGGCCATGCCCCAATCGGCCTGCGCCTGCGCGATCCAATCCTGCGCGATCTGTCGGGCCTTGGGCAGGCCCAGCGTATGAACTTGCTTAACTATTAATTCGGGCATCGGTCGGCGCCTGCAAAGCAGCGCTTAGTGCAGCTTGACATGTGACTCAGTGCGCCGGGTTATCGCACGCGTCAGGGTTTCCAGCACCACTTTAGTGACGCCATGCAAGGCCAATTCGTGCATTTTGTAGAGGGAGGTGTACATCACCCGGGCGATCAAGCCGTCAATAAACAAACTGCCTTGCATGATGCCGCCCATCAAACTGCCCACCGCGCTGTAATCGCCCAAGGAAACGAGCGAGCCGAAATCCCGGTAGTGGTAGGGCTGCAGCGCCTGGCCGCGCATACGGCGCACAATTTGGCGGCGCAAATGGCTTGCCTG
>JBBAPY010000198.1:0-5976 GCA_040400635.1 Rhodoferax sp. | reverse complement strand
CTGCGGATCTTGCGATCGGCGGTGTAGCGGTTGATCATGGAGTCCATATTGCCGCTGGTCACGCCCCAAAAAAGGTTGGGTTTGCCCAAGGCCTTGAAGGGTGCTGCGCTGTTCCAGTCCGGCTGGGCGATGATGCCCACGCGAAAGCCCTGGGCCTCCAGCATGCGGCCGATAACCGCCATGCCAAAGCTGGGGTGGTCTACATAGGCGTCGCCGGTAACCAGAACAATATCGCAGCTGTCCCAGCCCAGCTTGTCCATCTCGGCCCGGCTCATGGGCAAAAAGGGCGCGGTACCAAAGCGCGAGGCCCAGTACTTGCGGTAGCTGCCTAAGGGTTTGGCGTCGCGCGCAAAGTGGGATACATCCAGGGGGGCATTCATCGGCGGATTTTAGCTTTGCGCCTAGAATCCAAGTCGGTCCCCGGTGCTGTCACCCCGGGGGATGTCCTTCCATTTCAAAGGTTGTTCCATGAAAAAACTGTTATTGGGTCTTGCCGTGCTGTCCCTGCTGGCCGCTTGCGGCAAAAAAGAAGAAGCGCCGGCGCCAGCCGCACCCGCACCTGCTGCTGCTGCACCTGCTGAACTCAAAGTCGCTATTGATCCGACCTACGAGCCCTTTACCTTCAAGACCGCGGATGGCCAGCCCACCGGTTTTGACGTGGACATTGCCAACGCGGTGTGCGAGCAAATTAAACGTAAATGCGTGTTCGTGGAACAAGTGTGGGACAGCATGATCCCCGGCCTGAACGCCAAGAAATACGACGTGATCATTAGCTCCATGTCGATTACCGACGACCGCATGAAGGAAGTCGATTTCACTGACAAGTACTACAACACGCCCAGCCGCATCGTCCTGAAGAAAACCGTGAAGTACACCGACCCAGCCTCCATCAAGGGCAAGAAAATCGGCGTGCTCAAAGGCTCCACCCAGGAAGCCTATGCCATGGGCGAACTCAAGCCTGCCGGTGTTGTGGTCAACTCCTATGAAGCGCAAGACCAGGTGTATCTGGACATCAAATCGGGCCGTCTGGACGGCACGGTGGCCGACTTTATGGAAGTAACTGGCGGATTCCTGAGCAAGCCTGAAGGCGAGAAATACGCTCTGGCCGGCGCGGACCTCAAAGAGCCCAAGTACTTCGGCTATGGAGCAGGAATTGCACTGCGCAAAGGTGAGGTTGCGCTCAAAGCCGAGCTGAATTCGGCTATCAAAACCATACGTGGCAACGGTAGCTACAAGACTTTGAACGACAAATACTTTGCTAAGTTCAATATCGACGTCTATGGCGAGTAAAGGCGCTTAAGGCTTCGACGCCCTTAGCGCTGGCGCCTTTTTAGGCGTCCTGATCCCGCCCGACCGGCACACCAGAGTCCCTGGGCTGCCGGTTTTTTTTGCCTATTTTTCCGGCCGGACCTTAGGTCTGGGGCTTTTTAGCGGCACACTGTACGCTGATGAACGCGTATTACTTCAGCATTTTGCAAGGCTCCCTGACGACGGTGGCGGTGGCGCTGGCGTCCTTGCTGCTGGCCGTATTGTTCGGTTTGCTAGGCGCGGCGGCGCGGCTCTCGCCTAACCGGTTGGCCGTGGCTGTGGGGACGGTTTACACAAGCGTTATTCGGGGCATTCCGGACTTGGTGCTGATGCTGCTGGTGTTTTATGGCGGCACCATGGGGCTTAATTACCTGGTCACGGCCATGGGCAGCAAAGGGTCAGTGGATATCAACCCCTTTGTGGCCGGGGTGCTTACCCTGGGCTTTATTTACGGCGCCTATATGACCGAAACTTTCCGGGGGGCGATTCTGGCGATTCCGGGCGGCCAGGCCGAGGCAGCACTAGCATTTGGAATGGGCCGCACACAAACGTTTTTGCGCATCATCGCGCCGCAAATGGTGCGCTACGCCCTGCCCGGCTTTACCAATAACTGGCTGGTGTTGATCAAGTCCACGGCGCTGGTCAGCTTAATAGGCTTGCAGGAAATGACGTATTTGTCTAAACAAGCCAGTGCGGCTACGCGCTCGCCTTTTGCGTTTTTTCTGTTCACAGCGGCGCTGTTTCTGGTTTTTACCAGTGCCTCGCTGTGGGTGCTGCGCAAGGCCAATGACCATTACAGCCAGGGCACGCGACGTGCGCAACTGCATTAATCACCCCATGCCGCAAGCCCACACTTTCACCCGGAGCCCCGCGCCATGAAGTGGGACGTCATATTTCAGCCCCAGAACCTGGCGCTGTACGGCCAAGGCATTCTGACGACCCTGCACCTGCTATTGGCCAGCCTGGCGATTGGCGCGGTGCTGGCACTGGCGTTTGCGCTGGCGCTGACCAGCCGCTGGCGCCTGTTGCGCGCCGTGGTGGGCGCATACACCTATGTGGTGCGCGGCACGCCGCTGCTGATTCAGGTCTATTTGATTTACTACGGCCTTGGCCAACTGGAGTGGATCCAGGCGCGCTGGGACGATATCTGGCCCTGGACCTATTTCAAAGAACCATTTTTTTGCGCGTTGCTGGCCTTTAGCCTGAATACGGCCGGTTACACCGCCGAGATGCTGGCAGGCGCAATTCGGGAAACCAGCGCAGGAGAAATTGAAGCGGCGCAGGCCTACGGCATGGGGCCGGTGGCGATTTTGTGGCGTATTGTGCTGCCTAGCGCCATGCGCCGCACCCTGCCCGCGTACAGCAATGAAGTGGTGATGATGCTGCAAAGCACCAGCTTGGCTAGCGCTGTGCCCAGCATGCTGGACGTCACCTCGGCGGCTAGCCGCGTGTACTCCAAGTATTACTTACCGTTTGAGGCCTTTTTGTTTGCCGCCGGTATTTACCTGATCGCCACCTTTGCGCTAGTAGGGGTTTTCCGGCTGGCGGAGCGGCATTTTCTGGCGTATCTTGGCCCGCAAAAGACTTGAAACACTGACGCCATGCAACGCCAAGACCATCCGCTTTTATCGCCCAGCCTGGGCGCGCACAAGACGCTCACGAGTTTTCATTTCGGGCACCCAGGAACCGGCCCCAAGATATACATCCAAGCCAGCCTGCATGCGGAGGAACTGCCGGGCATGTTGGCTGCCTACCATTTGCGGCCACTGCTGGAGCGCTTGGATGCCGCCGGGCAAATCCAAGGGAGCATCGTGCTGGTGCCCATGGCCAACCCGATTGGCGCGGCGCAGCGGGTACAACACAAACCGGCGGGCCGTTTTGAACTGGACAGCGCCGAAAACTTCAACCGCTTTTACCCGGACTTTGCGCAGCATATCGCCGATGAAGTGCTGCAAAAGCTAGGCAAAGATGCTGCAGCCAACGTGGCCTTGGTGCGCCAGGCCATGGGGCGCTATCTGGAGCAGTGGACACCCAAAACCGAATTGCACAGCCTGCGCCGCACTTTGCTGCAACTGTCGTTTGATGCGGACTATGTGCTGGACTTGCATTGCGATTGCGAAGCCGTGATGCACTTTTATTGTGAAGAAGCGTGCTGGAACGCTCTAGAGCCGCTAGCGCACTTCCTCCAAAGCCGAGCCATTTTGCTGGCCAAAAACTCCGGTAGCAGCCCTTTTGACGAATGCTTATCTGGCGTGTGGTGGCGCCTGGCCGAGATGATCGCTGCGCGAGGACTGGCTGCTCCGCTGCCACAAAGCTGCCACAGCACCACCATCGAGCTACGTGGAGAATCTGAAGTTCAGCACGCGCTGGCGGCACAGGATGCCGCTGCGATAGCGGACTTTTTGCGCAGTCTGGGCGTGCTGCGCGATTCACCACCGGCACCTGTGCCGGCGCCAGCCTGCCAAGCCACGCCTTTGGCTGGCTCTGAAACCTTGTACGCATCAACGCCCGGCATGGTGGTGTTTGCGGCCCAACCGGGGGATGCCTTGAAAATCGGCGACCTGGTGGCCGAGGTGATAGACCCGATTAACGCCCACAGTGCACGCATATGCGCCGGCGTGGATGGCGTGCTTTATGCCCGCATACGCGACCGCTATGTCACCACCGGTTGCGAGTTGGCCAAAATTGCGGGCACAGTGCCTTTCAAAACAGGCGAACTGCTGGGCGCTTGACCCAGCCCAGACCAGCGCACTACTCCTACTTCATCCTAAGCCTGTATGAACGCTGTCACCCGCAAACTGCAAATCGAAGATATCCATAAACGCTTTGGCAACAACGAGGTGCTGCGCGGCGTATCGCTGTCGGCAGACGCAGGCGATGTGATCGCCATCATCGGTAGCTCCGGTTCGGGCAAAAGTACGCTGTTGCGCTGCATCAATATGCTGGAGCGGCCTAACGCCGGGCGCATTACCGTGGCCGGCGAAGCGCTGGCGCTGGTGCCCGACAAAAACGGCGAACTCATGGCGCAGGACGCTAAGCAACTGCAGCGCCTGCGCACCAAGCTAGCGATGGTGTTTCAGCATTTCAATTTGTGGGCGCATATGACGGTGCTGCAAAACATCATCGAAGCGCCGGTGCATGTGCTGGGCATCAGCCGCGCGCAAGCGGTGGAGACCGCGCGCAAATATTTGCAGCGCGTGGACCTGCAAGGCATGGAAGACCGCTTTCCCGCGCACCTGAGCGGTGGCCAGCAGCAGCGCGTGGCGATCGCGCGGGCGCTGGCGGTGGAGCCCGAGGTGATGCTGTTTGACGAGCCCACCAGCGCCTTAGACCCTGAGCTGGTGACCGAGGTGCTGCGCGTCATGCAAACCTTGGCGCAGGAAGGCCGTACTATGGTCGTGGTGACCCATGAAATGGGTTTTGCCCGCGAAGTTGCCAACCAACTGATCTTTCTGCACAAAGGGCAGATTGAGGAACAGGGCGTGCCGCGCGAGGTATTGTCAAACCCGAAAAGCGAGCGCCTGGCGCAGTTTTTGTCGGGTAGTTTGAAGTAATTGCCCCAGCCTGGCCGCTTGGCAGGCGCCGTTAATGGGCAGTCATCGCCGATAACCAAATCACGTACCGGGTTGGTGCTAGCTCCCCTGAAACTGCTTATTTAGGCGGTTTCAATTTATATCCCCTGAAATCCACCCTACACCCCATAATGCTTTTGGGCAACACGGTTGGTGTTCCTAGTGCTTTTCCTTTTTACGTCTACTATAAACAGATTGGATAAATCATGGATCAGTTTCAAACGCTGTCGCTCTTAAACCTTTCAATGATTCAAAACGGAATTTTTACCGTTGCAACTTTTTTTGTCTTATGGGTTGCATTTCGAATGGCCGCCCAGATACGGGGTGATCAAGGAACCTTATTGGCGAAAGTCTTAACCAGCGCCTTTGGGTTGTTCGTTATTGCACTGGGCCTGCAGGTCTTTGCCAACCGCAACTATGCGCTCGCCACAGGTGCAAAAGCTTTGACCGCTTTGAAAGCAGGTGGACAAGCGCTTAGTATTCAAGCAGAAGCCTATCTAGCAGGTCCTTACGGTGCGGCGCCCGCCGAACTGCAATACAGCCTTTTTTCGAACACTTCAAGCGTCGCTTGGTGGGGATTGGTTACCGTTATTTTCTTGGGCGTCGTTTGGATGCCAGTTAAGAAATAAGCGAATAAAAGCCATTGGTAAAGTGTCGCTCTTACAACGTGACCTTTCCCTGTTTGGCAGTGAAATCTTCCTTGAACCGAAGATTTCAAGCGTTTTCATAGCATCCATTTGTCATTGCAATATCGACCGATGACACGTGGACTCAACCAACACCTGTTTTAAGGAAATATAAATGTCCATCTATCTAACCCGCGCCAAATACAGCAACGCAGCGTTTGCCGGAATGATTAGCAATCCACACGATCGCGGCACTGCTGCCAAGGCGATGTTCAAAGCGCTAGGTGTTAAGACTCACAGCATCCACTTTTCATCATCCAGCGGCGATATCATTTGCATTGTTGAAGGAAATGCGGAGCAAATGGCCCAAATTGGCGCAATCACCATGTCCAGCGGCGCTTTTCAATTTATTTCCAGCGAGGAGCTGATCACGACGGGCCGCGTCGAGGTGGATCGGAAGGTCATCACGG
>JBBAPY010000197.1:0-6024 GCA_040400635.1 Rhodoferax sp. | reverse complement strand
TTAGGCAAGCCCGCATACTGGGCAAGCCCCAAACTGACCAAACACAGGAGAACGCCAAGCAAATAGATAGCAAATCGGCGATGCAGACCCGTGGGGGTACGGATCTCGGGCGCACGAGCACCCAGAAAAACATCACGTCGGTTTTGGCGCCAGGCAAAAAACACAACGATGCCGATAAACACCAGTACCGAGCCTTGCGCTGCAAACCAAAACCCCACCGGCCAACCGGCTACCACGGTATCCAAATCACGGGCAAAAAAGACGACTCCGAACGATGCTGCAAACCACAGGCTGAGCAAGGCCGCATGCAGCGGCCAACGCACTGTGGCTTGCGCACTACTCATTCTTTGGCGAGTTCCTGCCAGGTGGCAATCACAGAGTCCGGGTTGAGGGAAATAGAGGAGATACCCTCATTCACCAACCAACGTGCAAAGTCAGGATGGTCGCTGGGCCCCTGCCCACATATGCCCACATACTTCCCTTGCGCAAGGCAGGCCTTAATCGACATACGGATCATGGCCTGCACCGCAGGGTCGCGCTCATCAAAATCCGCTGCTAATAGCTCCATGCCGGAGTCCCGGTCCAAGCCTAGCGTCAGCTGTGTCAGGTCGTTGGAGCCGATCGAAAAGCCATCGAAATACTGCAAGAACTCGGTGGCCAAAATCGCATTGCTGGGGATTTCGCACATCATGACCAGTTGCAATCCGTCCTTGCCGCGCTCTAGGCCCTGGCGCGCCAGTAGCTCAGTGACTTTGCGGGCCTGCTCCAAAGTTCGCACAAAGGGCACCATGATTTGCACATTGACGAGGCCCATGTCCTGGCGTACTCGCTTGAGCGCTTCGCACTCCATAGCAAAAGCCTCACCGAAATCGGCGCTGACATAACGCGCGGCCCCGCGAAAGCCCAGCATCGGATTTTCTTCTTCCGGTTCATAGCGGCTGCCGCCAATGAGCTTGCGGTATTCATTGGATTTGAAATCGGACAAGCGAACAATCACTGGTTTAGGCCAAAAGGCTGCGGCTATCGTCGCGACACCATCGGCGACCCGATCCACATAAAAAGCACGGGGCGAGGCATGACCGCGTGCAACCGACTCCACCGCCTTTTTCAGATCGGCATCGACATTGGGATAGTCCAGTATCGCTTTGGGATGCACGCCGATGTTGTTATTGATAATGAACTCCAGTCGCGCAAGGCCTACTCCCTCATTGGGCAACTGGCAAAAGTCGAAGGCGAGCTGCGGATTGCCCACGTTCATCATGATCTTGACCGCGATCTCGGGCATCAGGCCGCGTTGCACTTCGGAGACTTCGGTCTCCAGCAACCCGTCGTAAATAAATCCTGTGTCACCTTCGGAGCACACCACGGTTACCAGCGCACCCTCCGCTAAGCGTTCGGTCGCATCACCGCAACCCACGACAGCCGGTATACCCAATTCGCGCGCAATGATGGCAGCGTGGCAGGTACGCCCGCCGCGGTTGGTGACGATGGCCGAGGCCCGCTTCATTACGGGCTCCCAATTAGGGTCGGTCATGTCGGTTACCAGCACATCGCCTGCTTGCACCGTATCCATATCGCTGATGTGGTGCACGATCCGAACCGGTCCGGTACCGATTTTTTGTCCGATCGCCCGGCCTTCGGCCAAAACCGCTCCTTTTCCCTTCAGCTGGTAACGGTATTCCACAGAATTGCCGGCTTGGCTTTTTACCGTCTCCGGACGCGCTTGCAGGATATAGAGCGCGCCGTCGACACCGTCTTTGCCCCATTCAATATCCATGGGCCGCCCATAGTGGTCCTCGATGACCAGGGCGTAGCGGGCCAATTGCTCAATATCTGCATCTGTCAGCGAATAGCGATTACGCAACTCGGTGGGCACATCGGTGGTTTTGACCAGTTTGGCGCCTGCGGACTGTTCGGCGTCGCTGGTGAATTCCATTTGCAACAGTTTGGAGCCCAGGCTGCGCCGGATAATGGCCCGATTGCCCGCGCGCAGCATGGGCTTGTGCACATAAAACTCGTCCGGATTGACTGCGCCTTGCACCACGGTTTCCCCTAGCCCGTAGCTGGAGGTAATGAAGACCACATCCTTGAAGCCGGACTCGGTGTCCAGGGTAAACATCACGCCAGCAGCACCCAAGTCTGAGCGGACCATGCGTTGCACCCCCGCACTCAAGGCCACGTTGTCATGGGCAAAGCCTTTGTGCACGCGGTAGCTTATGGCGCGGTCGTTGTACAAGGAGGCAAATACCTCGCGGATTTTGTGCAAGACATCTGCAATGCCGCTGACATTCAAAAAGGTCTCCTGCTGACCCGCAAAGGAAGCGTCGGGCAAGTCCTCAGCAGTGGCGGACGAACGGACGGCAAACGAGGCACTTGCCGCGCCCGACTGCAATTGCGCAAAGGCTTGACGGATGTGTTTTTCCAGTTCGGATGGGAATGGTTGCTCCTCCACCATCGCGCGGATTTCGGCGCCTGCCAGCGCCAGCGCGCGTACGTCCTCCACATCCAAGGCCTTGAGCCTTTGGCTAATGCGTGCAGCCAAGTCCTGGTGTTTCAAAAACTCGCGAAAGGCGAACGCAGTAGTGGCAAAGCCGCCAGGAACCTTTACCCCGCCCGGCAACTGAGAAATCATTTCCCCCAAGCTGGCGTTTTTGCCACCCACGGCTTCCACATCGCTCATGCGCAAATGCTCGAACGGAACGACCCAAGCGGTATCGCTAAATAGTGCTGACATAGGAACTCCAAAGTTAAAAACGGGTCAAACCTTCAGGGCGCTTTCGCGGTCGGTTTGGCGCAGGAAGCAAGCGGGCAGTGTCTCGATATTTTTCTAGTTCTGGAGTCTTTGCGCTGGCCTGTTCTTACGGCGTGGCCTGATTGTAGGGTTGGGAGGGTGGGCTACCCGGCAGCGCTTGAAGCGCGCACATCAGCACATGCGGGACAATAGGATGCGCAAGGGCGCCGCATCGGGCGGGCCCGGCCAAACCAAAGCCATGCCCTATGTCCCATCGCAGTGTGTTTTTTGTGTCCGACGGTACTGGCATTACCGCAGAAACCTTCGGCAAAGCTATTTTGGCCCAGTTTGAGGTGCGCACGCGCTCTGTGCGCCTGCCCTTTATTGACACCGTGGACAAGGCCCACCAGGCGGTGCGTCAGATTAACCACGCCGGCACGCAAGACGGCCAAACGCCGATTGTCTTTAGCACCCTGGTCAATATGGAAGTGCTCAAAGTCATCCAAGAAAATTGCCAGGGCATGTTGCTGGACATGTTCGGCACTTTCGTGCACCCCTTGGAACAAGAGCTGCAACTCACCTCTAACCACCGCATCGGACGCTTTAGCGATGCCAGCAAAAGCCAAGAGTACCAGGCGCGTATCGAGGCCATCAATTTCTCTCTGGCCCATGACGACGGTCAGAGCAATCGGGACCTGGAACAATCGGACGTGATCCTGGTGGGCGTGAGCCGCAGTGGAAAAACGCCGACCTCGCTCTATCTGGCGATGCAATACGCCATGAAAGCCTCGAACTATCCGTTGATACCCGAGGACTTCGAGCGCCGCCAGCTACCGGTCGCTTTGGTGCCGCACAAGCACAAAATTTTTGGCCTGAGTATCCAGCCAGAGCGCTTGAGCGAAATCCGCAACGAGCGGCGCCCCAACTCCAAATATGCGTCCTTGGAAAACTGCCGCATGGAAGTGCACGAAGCAGAAAGCATGATGCGCCGCGCCGGCATACGCTGGCTGTCCACAACCACCAAGTCGATCGAGGAAATTGCCACCACGATTCTTCAGGAACTGCAGCCCGACAGGCTGACCTATTAGGGTCTGCTAACCCAAGCAAAGGACTCGCTGTCCTACCCCAATGCGCAGTAGGCCACCTAAATTGCTGAATTAAAGCCCGATAGCGGCAATCCCGGCACGAGCCACCTGCGCATCTTCGCTGGATTTAACGCCGCTGACGCCCACTGCGCCCATGCACTGGCCGTCCTTCATGATGGGTACACCGCCTTCAAGCATGCCCTCCAAGCCCGGAGCGCTTAGGAAAGACACGCGTCCGCCATTAATCATTTCCTCATAAATCTTGCTTTCCCGCAGGCCCAGCGCCGACGTGCGGGCTTTGGCTGGAGCAATATGCGCAGAAATCGGAGCGGCGCCGTCCAGGCGCTGGAACCACATCAAATTACCTCCGTCGTCCACGATGGCGATGGAGACGGCCCAGCCATGTTTGAGGGCTTCTGCCTCAGCAGCAGCTGCCATGGTTTTCAAATCTGCGAGTTCAAGCGTGGCTTTGGTCTTCATACATACATCCAAAAAAAGTGTCAGAGGAGGTTAAAACGCCAGCATAACCGCTCCCGCGACCCTAATTGATCTGCCTGAAAAGAGGGCAACCCTGCCAAATATCGGGCTAATGCACCTGCTCAAAATGGCGCAAGGCCTTGTAAGTGCCCAAAAATCGGCCCACCTTCAACAGGTAATCTTTAGGAGATGGACTATGAATGAACAAGCTTCCTTTTTGGAACAAGGTCTGGACTATGACGTCAGTCTGGAGCAGCGCAACAAAGTTTTGCGTAACACGTACTGGCTGCTCGCCCTCAGTTTGGTACCCACCGTGCTGGGGGCCTGGGCCGGTGTCGCATTTGGCCTGGGCCAGCTGTTTAGCGGCGCCCTGGGCATGGTGCTATTCCTGGCCATGGCCTTTGGTTTTATTTACGCTATTCAAAAGACAAAAAACTCTGCTACCGGCGTGCCGGTGTTGCTAGCCTTTACCTTTTTCATGGGCCTGATGATGTCCCGCCTGATCGAGTCCGTGCTGGGCTTTAAGAACGGTCCGGACTTGATCATGACCGCTTTCGGCGGTACGGCAGGTGTATTCCTGGCGATGGCCACCCTGGCGACCTTTATCAAACGCGACCTGTCGGGCATGAACCAATGGCTGTTTGTAGGTGTCATCGTCTTGCTGGTGGGCGGCATCATCAATATGTTTGTCGGCTCCACCGTGGGCATGATGGTCTTGTCCATGGTGGCTATTGCCATATTCAGCGCCTACATGTTGTATGACATCAAACAAATCATCGACGGTGGCGAAACCAACTACATCAGCGCTACTTTGGCCCTGTACCTGGACATCATCAACGTGTTTCAGAACCTGCTAGCGCTGTTGGGCATCTTTGGCGGTGAGCGGGACTGATCGCAAATCGAAACCGCAGGCCCCGCCCAGGGGCTCTGCTTCTTCGCAACATAGGCCCGTCAGGGCCTTTGTTCGTTGTGGGCCTTGGCCTGCAGCCTATACTGAAAGGCAGCAAGCAAGACAGGAATGAATGGGCATGGTGCGGCGCAGTTGGATTCGGTTTTGGAGCCTATGTGTGGCCTTGGCGGCACCATGTTCCTGGGCGGCTGAGGTCCAGGTCGCTGTGGCTGCCAATTTTTCAAACACCATGCAGGCGATTGCCCAGGCTTTCGAACAAGAAAGTGGGCACCAGGTACGCATCATTGCCGGTGCAAGCGGCAAGTTGTACGCCCAAATCAAAAATGGCGCCCCTTTCCAGGTATTGCTGGCTGCCGACACGCAAACCCCGCTGCTTTTGGAGCAAGAAGGTTTGGCCGTAGCGGGCAGCCGCTTTACCTACGCCATGGGACGTTTGGTCTTGTGGAGTCGCCAGCCTGACCTGGTGGACGCGCAAGGCGAGGTTCTACGCAGTACCCGTTTCAAGCGATTGGCTATCGCCGATCCCCGTCTGGCGCCCTATGGTGCTGCAGCAATGCAAACGCTGGAGCAGCTGGGCGTGCTGGCCCAGGTAAAAGACCGTTTGGTGCAGGGCGAAAGCGTGACGCAGGCCTACCAATTCGTAGCTAGCGCTAACGCGGAACTAGGCTTCATCGCCAGTTCCCAGCTCCTAGTCGATGGAAAACGTATCGCAGGCTCTTCCTGGCTGGTGCCCGAATCCCTACACGCTCCTTTGCGGCAGGACGCGGTATTGCTGAAGTCGGGGCAAGCCAATCCTGCGGCACTGTCCCTCATGCTGTTCT
>JBBAPY010000196.1:0-6100 GCA_040400635.1 Rhodoferax sp. | reverse complement strand
ATGCACCAATTTGACAACAGCGCCACCATGCAAGAGATATTGGCGCTGCGCGAAGAGGAGGCAGCCTTGTTGGGCTTTGCCAACTTTGCCGCTTTGTCGGTTGCGCCCAAGATGGCGGACTCGCCCGACACCGTGATCCGCTTTTTGCGCGACCTCGGTGCCAAGGCCCGCCCCTTTGCAGAAAAAGACGTGGCCGAGTTGCGCGCCTTTGCCGCCGAACACCTACACCTGCAAGACCCGCAGGCCTGGGATTGGCCGTATATCGGTGAGAAACTCAAAGAAGCGCGCTACGCCTTTAGCGAGCAAGAAGTTAAACAATATTTCACCGCGCCCAAAGTGCTGGCCGGTCTTTTCAAAATCGTCGAGACCTTGTTTGACGTCAGCATCAACGCTGACAGCGCGCCGGTGTGGCACCCCGAAGTGAAGTTTTTCCGCATCGAGCGCCATGGCGCCTTGATCGGTCAGTTTTATCTGGACCCCAGTGCCCGCAGCGGCAAGCGCGGCGGCGCCTGGATGGACGGCGTGCTGGGCCGCTGGCTGCGGCCCGACACCGGCAAATTGCAGACACCGGTAGCGCATTTGGTCTGCAATTTTGCTTTGGGAACGCAAGTCGATGGCGTGGAAAAACCAGCCTTGCTCACCCATGACGACGTGATCACCTTGTTCCACGAATGCGGCCATGGCCTGCACCATTTGCTCACGCAAGTCAGCGAGCGCGATGTGGCCGGTATCAGCGGCGTGGAGTGGGACGCCGTGGAACTGCCCAGCCAGTTCATGGAAAACTTTTGCTGGGAGTGGAATGTGATCCGCCACATGACCGCCCATGTGGACAGCGGCCTGCCCCTGCCGCGCGCCTTGTTTGACAAAATGCTGGCCGCACGCAATTTCCAAAGTGGCATGCAAACCATGCGGCAAATCGAATTCGCCTTATTCGACATGCTGCTGCACAGCGCCCATGACCCCGCGGCCGATGTCATGGACTTGCTGAAACAAGTGCGCGCCGAAGTGGCCGTGCTGCCCAGCCCGGAATTCAACCGCTCGGTGCATACCTTTAGCCATATTTTTGCCGGCGGTTACGCCGCCGGTTACTACAGCTACAAATGGGCCGAAGTGCTCAGCGCCGACGCCTATGCCGCCTTTGAAGAAAGCGCCGACGCCGAAGGTACGCCCGACCCGTCCACCGGCAAAAAATACCTGCACGCGATTTTGGAAGCCGGCGGCAGCCGCCCGGCCATGGAATCCTTCAAGGCCTTTCGCGGCCGCGAACCGAGCATGGACGCGCTGTTGCGGCATCAGGGCATGGGTGCTTCTGCCTAAAGCTTAATTTCCGCGCTGAGATTGATGCCCGTGCGCGCCAGCCGAGAGCTGTAAACACTGGTGCCATTGCTATTGCTGCTGAGCGATTCGCTAGCCAGAGGCGCGATATTGCTCAGTGCCAGGCGCATGGATACGTTTTCTTGGACCATCCAACGCGCAAACATATCGACGCTGCGGCTGCGGCCCAGGGCTACCGTTTGGCTCAGGCTTTGGCGGGTGACAAAGTCGGGCGTGAAGGCGAGGTTCCCGCCTACGGTCAGCGGCAAGGTGGTGAAGCGGTAATCCGCCCCCAAGGTGCCGGACCAGGGCTGCTGCCCATCCAGGCGGTTGTCCGGCCCGGGCAAAGTGTCCACTTCCGATCGGTAATAGTTCAAAGCGCCACGCATGCTTAAGGCTAGCTTGGGGTCAAAGACTTCAGGGAGTAATTCACCGGCCCGCCCTTTTATTTCCAGTTCCAGGCCTGCTGCCCTGCCAGATGAAAAGTTGAGCGATTGCGACACCCAGCGCGGCGCAGTGGCGTAGTCGGGGCTGGTTTGCAAGCTGGTGACACCGCGCACCAAATCGCTGACCTCGCGGTAAAAAACACCTACGCTCAACAAACCGCCACTGGCCAGGTATTTTTCATACGCCATATCCAGGCCAGTGGCCAATTCGGGCCGCAGTGCGGGGTTGCCCACGCTGTCCGGTGCCAGCACGGTATTGCTTTGGCTCAAGTCTGCATACAAGCTATTAGGCGTAGGCCGGGCCAGTAAAGCATTGATGTCTGGCGCTTTGTAACTGCGGGTCAGGCTAGCGCGCACCAGGTCCTTGCCGGCTGCATTCAATTTATAGGACAGGTGCAGCATGGGCGTGAGCACGGCGGTGGCATTGCGCAGCTCCAGGTCCATGCCCGTGCTTTGGGTGGCGATACGCTCATGGCGCAGGCCCAGCGTGGCCGACCATTGCGGCGATATTTGCCATTCATCTTGCACAAAGAGGGCAGTTTTTTGCACTTGCGCGGAAAACGCCTGACCTTGCAGGCCGCTGATCGAAGCCACGCCTTGCACACTGGCATCGCGCTTTTCTTCGCGCTGGCGCAACTCCAAGTCCCAACCCAGCGCGAGGCTGTGCGCTTCATTGATCAGCCGCGTGTAATTACCGGCCTGGGTGAGCGAGGTCTCGCGGTTATCGCCCAGGGTGCGTTGCTGCAGGACGCCCTGGATTTGGTTGTCAAAGCGCCCGCGTGAAGCCTGGATACCGGCTTTGACTTCGATGCGCTCATCGGCAGAAAAATTGTTCACCCATTGCAAGCGGCTGCGCGCAAGTTCCCAGCCGCCTTCATTGCTGCTATCGCCATCCAGGGCGGGGCTTCCTGCCAGCACTTGGTTGGTGTAGCGCGTCGTATTGTTCCAAGCGCCGCTTTGTACAAAAGACTGCAAACTCAGGGTTTCGTCGTCGCTGATGCGCCAAGTCAGTACCGGCCCCAGGTTGATGCCCTGGCCTTGGAAGCGGTTGTCGCCTTTTTGTATGGCGTCAACGGGCGTGCCATTGTCCGCAAGATTTTGTCGGTGGATTTCGCTGTCAATCTGCCCGCGCCACTGGAAAGAGGAGATGGGCAAGATCAGCGATACGTCGCCCCATTTTTCACCGAAGGTGAAACTTCCGGAGAGAGTGGGCTTTTCAAATCGGTAGCCCGTGTTTACACGCAAATCGCGTTGTGAGCGCTTGGGTGCGTCTTTCAAAATAATGTTGATAGTGCCCGCCACGGCTTGCGCGCTTTGGGTGGCGGTAGGGCCTTTGCTTACCTCAATACGCTCGACCAGCGCCGGGTCCAGTTGGTCTAGCGCAAAACCCGGAGGTGCCGGGTCGCCATTGATCAGGATCAAGGTATAGCCGGCGCTCATGCCGCGCAAGCGCGGTGCATTGCCTTGCAAGGTGACACCGGGCAGGCGCTGCAAGACATCGGCCACATTGGTATCGCCAAACTTATCGAGTTCTTCGCGGCCATAGATTTGCTTGGCGGTATTGGCGCGTCGGCGCAACTCGGTATCCGTTTGGCGGGCGCTGATTTCCACGCGATCGAGCTTGGCGCCGGGTGCCGGGCCGGACTCGGGGTTGGCCCCGGCCTCCTGGGCCTGCGCTGCAGACAGGCAGACGCAAAAACTAAGCATGCCGACCGATAACCGCGGCGTTTGTACCAACGTTATTAAAATTTTCATAGGCGCACTGTAGCGCCAAGACATGAATGCCGCAGGAAGACGCTGAACATACACGCAGGCGTTTGAGGCCCATCACTACGATGGCCTCAGGGCCGCGGCATTTTTCGCTGACCGATAGGCTCAGGCCCGCCGGGCCAAGCGGGGTACGGCCCGCAGCAGCGCCTGGGTGTAGCTGTGCTGGGGATGCGTCAGCACCTGCTCGGCAGCGCCATACTCCACCAGCTTGCCGTCTTTCATCACCGCAATGTCGTGCGCCAAATACTCCACCACGCCAAAGTTATGGGTGATGAACAAGTAGGCCACGCCCAGTTCTTTTTGCAGGTCGCTGAGCAAATTGAGTATCTGGGCCTGTACCGACACGTCCAGGGCCGACGTTGGTTCATCGGCCACGATCAGGCGCGGCTCCACCGCCAAGGCCCGGGCAATGGCCAGGCGCTGGCGCTGGCCACCTGAAAATTCATGCGGGTAGCGCGTCAGGCTGCTGCGCGGCAAGCCCACCTTATCCAGCAGGTTTTCTATGCGCGCCAAGCGGTCTGCCGCGCTAATGTGCGGCTGCAAAGCGGCTACGCCTTCTTGCAAAAGTTCGCTCACGCGCATGCGCGGGTTGAGCGAGGCAAAGGGATCTTGAAAAATGATTTGTATGGCGCGGCGGGCCTCCATCAAGCGCGGGCCTTGCAGGCTGTCCAAGGCCATGCCGTCCAAATGGGCTTGTCCGGTAATGCTGGCCGTGCCACGCAGCAGCTGCAACAAGGCTTTACCCACCGTGGTTTTGCCGCTGCCCGATTCGCCCACCAGCGCCAGGGTGCGCCCGCTATGGAGTTGGAAACTGACGCCATCGACGGCTTTGACATAGCCGACGGTACGCTGCAACAAGCCTTTGCGGATCGGAAACCAAACGCGGTAATCCTGTACTTGCAGCAGCGCACGCGCTGGCTGTGCATCCTTCGCTTGCGCATCTTGTTGGGGTTCATGCGCCAAGACACTATGCCTGGTAGCAGCGCCCAGTGCTTCGGGGTCGCGGTACAACACACAGCGCACCGCATGGCCACCGGGCAGGGTATGCAAAGCCGGTTCAGCGCTAAGGCAAAGCGCGCTGACATCGGCACACCGGTCGGCAAAACGGCAGGCGCTAAAGCGCTGGTTCAGCGCCGGCACGCTGCCAGCAATGGCGGCCAGGCGCCGGCCGCGTTGCTGCGCGTCCGGTAACGCGTCCAACAGGTTGACCGCATAGGGATGCCGTGGCGTGGCAAAAAACTCGGCCGCGCTGGCGACTTCCACAATCTGCCCGGCATACATCAAGGCGACCTGGTGCGCCATTTGGGACACGACAGCCAGATCATGGGTAATGAGCAGCATGGCCATTTTTTGGCTTTGTTGCAGTTCCTTGAGTAAGTCCAAAATCTGCGCCTGGATGGTCACGTCCAGCGCGGTGGTGGGTTCGTCGGCAATCACCAGATCGGGCTCGGCTGCCAGCGCAATGGCAATCATGACGCGCTGCTTTTGTCCGCCTGACATTTGAAAGGGGTAGCTATCCACGCGGCGTGCGGCGTCGGGTAGTCCCACGCGCTCTAACCACTGCAGCGCTTTGCTGCGCGCCGCATCGCCGCGCAGTGCGGTATGCCGCTCTATGACTTCTACGATTTGCTGCCCCACCGTCATCACCGGGTTCAGGCTGGTGGAGGGTTCTTGAAAAATAATACTGATCTTGCTACCGCGCACATCGCGCATTTGTTGCTCGGGCAGGGCCATGAGGTCCACACCCCCCATAGTGACCCGGCCCGCTACCACGCGCCCGCTGTCGGGCAGCAGGCGCAAAATGGACAGGGCCGTCATGGACTTGCCACAGCCCGACTCACCCACCAAGGCAAAAGTTTCACCGCGCGCAATCGTGAGCGATAAGGTATCGACAGCGCGCACAAGCCCGGCCTCCGATTGCAACTCGGTGCTGAGTTGGCTAATGGTGATCATGCGGCCTCCCTAGCTGGCAGTGGTGAAGCAGCTGCGGGACGCACCCGGTAAGCCCGCGCGCGCGGATCAAAGGCTTCGCGCACAGCGCTGGCAAACAAGGTCATCGACAAGACCAGCGAAACCATAAATGCAAATGCGGTGCTCAAAGTCCACCAGATAACCGGATCGCGCGACATCTCATTGCGCGCGCTATTGATCATGGTGCCAAAGCTTTGGGTATTGGGGTCCACGCCCACACCCACATAAGACAAGACCGCTTCGTACAAGACCAGCCCCGAAAAATCAAGCACCGCCACGATCACAATGATGTGCGTCACATTGGGCAATATATGGCGGCGCATGATGCCTGCGTGTGACACGCCAAAGGCACGCGCCGCTTGCACATAGTCCAGCTCGCCGAGCTTGAGTGTTTCGGCGCGCAAGAGCCTAGCGAGCTGCGCCCAGCCAGTCAGCCCCAAAATGGCGGAGAGCAAAAACAAACGGATGTCCGCACGCTCCAGGCCGGTTTCAAACCACTGCGGGTGTTTGTCGATAAACACCTGAATCATCAGCACAAAGGCTGAAATGAGGAGCACGGAGGGGATCGACGAGAGCACGGTGTAGGAGTACTGAATACC
>JBBAPY010000195.1:0-6162 GCA_040400635.1 Rhodoferax sp. | reverse complement strand
CCCACTTCGATCAGCGTGGGAACAATGCTGTAGAGCGAATACGACACCAGGGAATGCACCGCGCGGGTGCCGCGTTCGATATCGCGCGTCATCCCGCCGGTCTGGCGCTCCAAGTGAAAGCGCAAGCTCAGGGAGTGCAAATGCCGGAACACTGCCAGCGAGATGCTGCGCGCGGCGCCTTCAGTCGCTTTGGAAAAGACCAGGTCGCGCAATTCGGCAAACAAAGTGGTGGACAGGCGCAGCGCTGCGTAGGCGATCAAGAGCGCCACCGGCACCACCAGCACTGCAGTGAGATGGCCGGGCTGCGGCGTCATGCTGTCCACCAGGGTTTTGAGCAGCAGGGGCACACCCACATTGGCGACTTTGGCACCCACCATCAGCGAAAGCGCCACCATAACCCGCCATTTGTAGATCCACAAATAGGGGAAAAGGCGCTGCAAAGTGCCCCAGTCACCAGCCTGCGCCGCTGCGGCACTCAGGGTGGCGGGCGGGGTCTGGGAACTGGAGGCAGGGCCGAAAGAGCGCATGGGTGACAATTCAAAGCGTTAACCCGAGATTGTGCCCATGTCCCACGCCACCGTTCCGACCACCGCCTTGCCGACCGACCAGGAGCTGGTGCTCAAAGTCATACCCATGCCTGGCGATTGCAACGCCAACGGCGATATTTTTGGTGGCTGGGTCATGGCCCAGGTGGATTTGGCTGGTTCGGTGCTACCCGCGCGCTATACCCAGGGCCGCATGGCGACGGTGGCGGTCAACGAGTTCATTTTCAAGCAGCCGGTGCGTGTGGGCGACATCTTGTCTTTCTTTTCCAAAGTGGTGCGCATAGGCCGTACCTCCATTACGGTGAAGGTGGAAGTTTTCGCCGAGCGCTTTCGCAATCAGGGCAGTTACATCAAAGTCACAGAAGCCCTTGTCACCTATGTGGCTATCGACGATGCTGGAAAACCAAGGGAAATCCCCAAGTCCTGAGCGTCCGTCCGAGGCGTCAGACCCTAGCGGGTGTCAATTTGTCTATTGAAATTGGTAACAACCCTATCAAAGAAATTTCAAACTAGGGCTATAACCTCGGGTGGTTCAATCTAGGAGGCATGGTGCAGTTTTTTCAATTGTTGATCAGTGGTGTAGCCCAGGGCTGCATTTACGGACTGATCGCGCTCGGTTTTGTCCTGATTTATAAGGCAACCGAGACCGTTAGTTTTGCGCAGGGCGAACTGATGATGTTGGGTGCTTTTGGCGGTCTGGTGGCCATGACGATGCTGGGCATGCCTTATTGGCTGGCCATCATTGCAGCCATATTGGCGATGGCCTTGGTCGGGGCGTTGATCGAAATGGCGGTAATCCGCCCTATTTTGGGGCAGCCGGCCTTTTCCATTGTCATGCTCACCATTGGCGTTGGCTATGTTGCGCGCGGCCTGATCACCATGATTCCGAATATCGGCACCGACACGCAGGCCTTACCCGTGCCCTACAAAGATGAAATTTGGAAAATGGGCGGCCTCATTTTGAATGTGGAGCATATGGTGGTGATTGCCGCCACCGGCGTTCTGTGCGTATTGTTGTTTGCCCTGTTTCGCTACAGCAAGCTGGGCATCGCCATGCAGGCCACTTCGCAAAACCAGTTGGCGGCCTATTACATGGGTATTCCTGTCAAGCGCCTCAACAGCATCGCCTGGGCGCTGGCAGCGGCGGTGGCCAGTATTGCGGGGCTCTTGCTGGCGCCCATTACCTTTGTGCACGCCAATATGGGCTTTATCGGCCTAAAGGCTTTTCCAGCCGCCGTGGTCGGTGGTTTTGGCAGCCTGCCCGGTGCCATCGTAGGCGGCCTGGTGATCGGCTTGGTCGAGGCCTTTTCGGGCTTTTACCTGCCTGACGGTTTCAAGGACACCGCAGCTTACATCGTGGTTCTGGTGATGCTGATGGTGCGACCCAACGGCTTGTTCGGCGAAAAACTACGCAAAAAGGTCTGAACATGCGTTTTATTTTCAAAACCGAATACGCCCAGGATATCGGCCTGGCCAAGCATGAAGGCCACACCTTCTGGTACAGCGCCCTGGTACTTCTGTTGCTGGGCGCTCCCTGGCTGTTTACCGAGTACTGGCTGGCGCAACTCACCTTTGTGCTGATTTACAGCATCGCAGCCCTGGGCATCATGCTCTTGGCCGGCTTTACCGGCTTGTTTTCCCTGGGGCACGCGGCCTTTCTGGGTGTGGGCGCCTATACGCAGGCGGTGCTAACGAATATGGGCGTGCCCTTCCCGATAGCCTTGGCCTGCGCTGCTGGTTTTTCTGCGGCGGTGGGCTTGGTGGTAGGGTTGCCGGCGCTGCGTGTCAAAGGCATTTACCTGGGCATGGCCACGCTCGCCTTTGGCTTTATTGTGGAGGAGGTGCTGGCGCGCTGGGAGTCGGTAACCGGGGGCAATGCCGGTATCCACCTGAAAAAGCCCAATGTCTTTGGCTGGGTGCTGGAGACCGAAATACAGTTTTATTTTTTGTGCCTGCTGCTGACGATTCTCGCTACCCTGGGCATTCTCAATTTACTGCGCTCGCCCACGGGCAGGGCTTTTGTGGCTATCCGCGACTCTGAAATCTCCGCGCAAAGTATGGGCATTCATTTGGCGCAATACAAAACAATGTCCTTTGCCATTTCAGCTGCGCTGGCTGGTGTGGCTGGGGCTTTGTACGCGCACAAATTGCATTTCATTTCACCCGACCAGTTCAATATCCTGCAGTCGATCGACTTACTCTTGATGATTGTGATCGGCGGTCTGGGCTCGGTACACGGCGCGTTTTTAGGTGCCATTTTCCTTATCACTATGCCCCAGCTTATTGCGATGGTCAAAGACTTTTTGCCTGCTGTGGTCGGTCAGGCGCCGGGCTTGCAAGGTGTGGTCTACGGGGCCGTGCTGATTGGCTTTGTGCTGTTTGAACCCATGGGCTTGTATGGGCGCTGGCTCAAGGTGCGCACCTATTTTGAAATGTTCCCGTTCTACCGCAAAGGCATGTTCAAGCGGCAGAAATCTTTCCAGAAATCGGATCGCCTGAAATGACGGACTTTCTTTTATCGGCCCATGACTTGAGCGTGCGCTTTGGCGGCCTGCTGGCGGTCAACAAGGTCAGCTTTGATGTCAAAAAAGGCGAGGTCTTCACCCTCATTGGCCCCAATGGCGCGGGCAAAACTACGGTGTTTAACCTGATCAGCCGCATTTACACGCCTACCGCGGGCAGCATTGATTTTGTCGGGCCCAAGGGTGTGGTCAAGCTCACCGAGCAAGCCCCGCAGGACGTGGCAGCGCTAGGCATCGCGCGGACATTTCAAAACATCGAGTTGTTTGAGCACGCCTCCGTACTGCATAACTTGCTCATCGGGCGGCACACCCACCGCAAAACCGGTTGGTTGCAGGACATGTTTTTTACCGCCGCCACGCGCGAGGAAGAACTACGTTCGCGTGAAAAAGCCGAAGAAGTTATCGACTTTCTCAGCCTCCAACATTATCGCGATACCTTTGTGGCGGGCCTGCCTTATGGCGTGCGCAAAGTGGTGGAGGTTGCACGCGCTTTGTGTACCGAGCCATCGCTCTTGTTGCTCGATGAGCCCTCCTCCGGCCTGAATGTGGAGGAGACCGACGACATGGCCTTCTGGATTCAGGACATCCAGCATGAATTGGGTATTACGGTGCTCATGGTAGAGCACGACATGAGCCTGGTATCCAAGGTCTCCGACCGGGTGCTGGCCATGAACCAGGGTGAGGTACTGGCCATGGGCACTCCGCGCGAAGTGCAAAGCGACCCCGGCGTCATCGAAGCCTACTTAGGGACTTTGGACGATGTGTCTTCCTTGCGGCGCGAATCAGCGGTGGGAGCGGGTGTATGAGCAATATTCCACCTCCCGTTAGCGACTTGCCGGTGCTTAAGTTGCTCAACGTCGAGAGCGCTTACGGCCCGATCAAAGCCATTCGCGGCATCAGCCTGCAAGTGCGGCGCGGCGAAATTGGCGCGGTGCTGGGCTCCAATGGAGCGGGTAAAACCACGATTCTCAAAACCATCTCCGGCATCATCGATCCGCGCAAGGGTTCTATCGAATTCAAGGGCCAGGACATCACTGCGCAAGACCCTTCACACATCGTGCAGCAAGGACTGAGCCATGTACCCGAAGGCCGCGAAGTGTTCCCGCTGCTCAGCGTGCACGACAACCTGCTGATGGGCGCCTACACCCGCAGCGACAGCGACCAGGTGGCCCGCGACATGGAGACGGTGTATACCTACTTCCCCATTCTCAAAGAGCGCCGCTTGCAGGATGCAGGCCTGCTATCGGGCGGGCAGCAGCAGATGCTGGCTATCTCGCGCGCCCTGATGGCCAAGCCCGACCTCATCTTGCTCGATGAGCCCAGCCTGGGGCTGTCGCCCAAGTTGACCAAAGAGATTTTTGAAATCGTAGTGCGTATCAACCGCGAACGCGGCACCACGATTTTGTTGGTCGAGCAAAACGCCAATATGGCGCTCAATGCCTCGGACTACGGCTATGTGTTGGAAAACGGCCGCATCGTGATGGAGGACACCTGCGCCGGTTTACGTGAAAAAGAAGACATCAAGGAGTTCTATTTGGGGCTCAAGGAAGAAGGCGTGCGCGATGAGCGGCGCTGGAAAAAGAAAAAGACTTGGAGATGATGATGCCTAGCGCTGTTTCAACAACGTTTTGCAGCCCGCTGGCCGGGCCGCTGTGCGCAGGAGGCTGCCTATGAGCCGCTTATGGGATTTGGGCCATATCCAGCCGGAAAACCGGGTGGTGCTCCAGGGCGACACGATGACCGCCCTGTTCTGGAACGCCGTGGCCCAGCGCGGCCCTGCCGTCTGGTTGCGCCAGAAACACCTGGGACTGTGGCGCAGCTGGACCTGGAACCAGACTGCCACCGCAGTGGAAGAAATTTGCGCTGGATTGCTCAGTTTGGGTTTTGCCAAAGGCGAGTGCGCCTCCATCCTGTCCAATACTGTTGTGGAGTGGGTTTGGGCTGACCTGGCGGTGCTTTCTGCCTGCGGCGTTTCCAATGGCATTTACCCCACCGACGCCAGCAGTCAGGTGCACTACCTGAGCGAGGACTCGCGCACCACCATCTTGTTTGTCGAAGACGACGAGCAACTGGACAAGGCCTTGGAGGTACGCGCCCAGTTGCCGCTGCTGCGCAAAATTGTAGTTTTCGATATGGAGGGTTTGCGCACACTGAAAGACCCCGGCGTCATCAGCCTGGATGTTTTGCGTGCCCTCGGACGCGAACACCTGGCCGCGCACCCCCAAGCGGTGCGCGAGCGCGCCGCGCAGTGCCAGCCCCAAGACCTGGCCATTCTGGTGTATACCTCGGGCACTACCGGTAAGCCCAAGGGCGCAATGCATTTACACCAGGGCCTGGTGTTTACCGTGCAGGGTTACAACACGCTGGTTGCGCAAAGCATGGACGACGAGCGCATGTGCTTTTTGCCCCTGTGCCATATCGCTGAGCGTATGGGTGGCGAGTATTTCTCGCTCTACACCGGCTCCAAACTCAACTTCGTGGAAAACCCGGAAACGATTCCCGAGAACGTGCGCGAAATAGCACCCACGGTATTTACCGCCGTGCCCCGGGTATGGGAAAAGTTTTACTCGGGCGTGATGATCACCCTCAAAGAAGCCGGATTGGTGCAGCAGGCCGTGTATGCCTGGGGCATTGGGGTGGGTGGCCGTATTGCGGACAAGGTGCTCGCGGGTGAGGCGGTCAGCGCCTGGCTCAAGGCGCAATTTGTGCTGGCCCAATGGCTGGCGCTCAACAATGTGCGCAAACTCATAGGCATCCACCGTGCCAAATACCTGGTTACCGGCGCGGCACCTATTTCACCTGAACTGGTGCGCTGGTATTTGTCCCTGGGCGTGCCCATGCTGGAAGTCTGGGGTATGACCGAGACCTGCGGCGCGGCCACCGGCGTGCCGGCTACGCGCATGCGTCCCGGCTCTATCGGCCCGGCAGCCGGCTACAACGAAGTGCGCCTAGACCCTCAGACCAGCGAAATTCTGGTGCGCGGTAAAAATGTGTTTGCGGGCTATTTGAACCAGCCGGAGAAAACCGCGGAGACCATTGACCCAGAGGGCTGGCTGCACACCGGCGATGTGGGCGTGGTTGATGCCGAGGGCTAT
>JBBAPY010000194.1:0-6173 GCA_040400635.1 Rhodoferax sp. | reverse complement strand
CGGTTTGATGAACTCGGCCATGGATTCATTCGCCGCCTCTTCTTGCGCCAGCTGTATCACCAACTTGCCGAATTTGCGCAGCGTGGCGCCGTTATTGCCCAGGATTTTGCGGCCCAGCAAGTCCAGCGACTGGATGGTATTCGTGCCTTCATAAATCATGTTAATGCGCGCATCACGCACATACTGCTCCATGCCCCATTCTTTGATGTAACCATGGCCGCCGAACACTTGCAAACAGGTCGAGGTGGCGATCCATCCGTTATCGGTGATGAAAGCTTTCACAATCGGTGTCAGCAGCGCCAGCATTTCACCGGCATCTTTGCGCACCTGCTCATCCGGGTGGCTATGTTCCTGCTGTAAGAGCATGGTGCAAAATCCTTGCATCGCACGGCCACCTTCGGCGTAGGCTTTGGCAGTCAGCAGCATTTTGCGTACATCCGGGTGCACGATGATGGGATCGGCGGCTTTGTCCTTGGCTTTGGTGCCCGACAGCGAGCGCATTTGGATACGGTCCTTGGCGTAGGCCAGCGCATTCTGGTAGGCCACTTCAGTTAGTGCCAGCGACTGGTTGCCCACGCCCAGACGGGCCGCATTCATCATCACAAACATGCCGTTCATGCCTTTGTTGGGCGCGCCCACCAAAGTGCCCACGGCGCCGTCCAAAACCATCTGGCAGGTCGCGCTACCTTTGATGCCCATTTTGTGCTCCAGGCCGCCGCAGTAGATACCATTGCGCGCGCCCAGGCTGCCGTCCTCATGGACCAAAAACTTGGGCACGATGAACAGGCTCACGCCTTTGATGCCGGCTGGCGCATCGCTCAAGCGCGCCAGCACCAAATGCACAATGTTCTCGCTCATGTCGTGCTCACCAGCACTGATAAATATTTTGTTGCCCGTGATGCGGTAGGTGCCATCGGGCTGCGCCTCGGCGCGGGTGCGCATCAAGCCCAGGTCGGTACCGCAATGGGGCTCGGTCAGGCACATGGTGCCGGTCCACTCACCGCTGACCATCTTGGCTAGGTAAGTCGTTTTTTGGGCGTCCGTGCCATGCGTAGCCAGCGAAGCATAAGCGCCATGCGTCAGGCCCGGGTACATCGTCCAGGCCTGGTTGGCGCTGTTGAGCATTTCATAGAAAAACTGGTTGACGATCAAAGGCAAGCCCTGACCACCATAGGCCGGGTCACTAGACAGCGCCGGCCAGCCGCCAGCCACATACTGGGCATAGGCTTCTTTGAATCCCTTGGGTGTTGTCACCGCGTGCGTGCTCTGGTCTAACTGGCATCCCTCGGCATCGCCGCTAATATTGAGGGGGAACAGCACTTCGGAAGCAAATTTCCCGCCCTCCTCCAGGACAGCATTCATGGTGTCTATATCCATATCGGCATGCGCCGGCATGGCTTTGAGGTCGTCCACCACGTGCAATAGCTCGTGCATAACAAACTGCATATCGCGCAAGGGCGGGGTATAGCTGGGCATAAAAAACTCCTAAGTTTCAATGAGTCGAGGTAAATCGGTTGAGGCCGCTGCTAAATCGAGCCCCTGGGCATGGCCGTTTCTTTGCAAAATATTTTCAAAACCTTGATTCGCTTGCGCCAAGGAACCGGGCTTTTGCAAAAACCGGGCTTCATAGTGCAAAGCCAAAATCAATCCGTGTATCTCAAAGGCAATTTGTGCCGCATCCGCCTGCGCTGCCAAGTGGCCGCACTCTTTGGCTTGCACCACTGCGCGAAATAACGCATCCTGCCATTGGCGAACCGCGTGGGCCAATGCGTCGCGTACCGGCCCCGGGCGGTCATCAAACTCCACCGCACCGCTGATAAATATGCAGCCAGACTGGATTTCCACCGCAACGCGCTTCATCCAGTTGTCAAACAAGGCCCGCAAGCGCGGCAAGCCACGCGATTGCTGCAAGGCAGGGAAAAATATTTCCTGCTTGAAGCAGTTGAAATATTCGTCAATCACTGAAATTTGCAGGTCTTCCCGCGAGCCGAAGTGCGCGAACACGCCGGATTTGCTCATCTGCATGACTTCGGCCAGCAAGCCGATACTCAGCCCCTCTAAGCCCAAGCGGGTACTGAGGCTGACCGCTGCTTGAACAATGGCCTGCTTGGTTTGCTGCCCCTTTAATAAGGCGCGTCCGGGATTTTTAGGTTCCGATGTGGCGGACGGTGGGA
This sequence comes from Rhodoferax sp., assembly GCA_040400635.1. Classification (GTDB taxonomy): domain Bacteria; phylum Pseudomonadota; class Gammaproteobacteria; order Burkholderiales; family Burkholderiaceae_C; genus Allorhodoferax. The sequence goes on along the minus strand of JBBAPY010000194.1, from coordinate 3,999 downwards.
TGAGCATGGCTGCGGAGGACATGGGGCGACGGGGATCAACAAAAAAGAACGATCGTGCTATTTTGCACCAGATAAGCCCTCACCCGGCTCATCGCTCGACTTTTCAGGGTATTTTTCTCGTTAGGATGCGCGAATCATGGTGCCAAAGGCTTGATCGCTGAGGATTTCCAGCAATAAGACATGGGGTACGCGGCCATCAAGGATGTGCACCGCCTTGACGCCGCTTTTGGCAGCATCAAGTGCACCGCTGATTTTGGGCAGCATACCGCCGGAAATGCTGCCGTCCGAGACCATGGCGTCGATCTGACGGGCACTTAATTCCGTGAGCAGGTCACCTGCTTTATTCAGCACACCACTGATATTAGTGAGCATCAACAGTTTTTCGGCTTGCAGCACGGTGGCGATTTTGGCGGCCACCACATCAGCGTTGATGTTGTAGCTTTCATTGTTTTCCCCAAATCCTATAGGGCTGATCACAGGAATAAAAGCGTCGTCCTGCAATGCGCGTAACACCGAAGGATCCACACTGACGATATCACCCACCTGACCGATATCGTGCTGAATCGACGGATCAGCCTGGTCCCACAATTTAAGTTTTTTGGCGTGGATCATGGCTCCATCGCGCCCGGTTAATCCCACCGCCTTGCCTCCGGCCTGGTTGATCAGTCCGACGATTTCTTGTTGCACCTGGCCGGCCAGCACCCACTCCACCACACCCATGGTTTCTGCATCAGTAACCCGCATGCCTTGGATGAAGGAACCGGCTTTACCCAAGCGATGCAGAGCGCTTTCAATTTGGGGGCCCCCGCCATGCACGACAACCGGATGAATACCCACGAGTTTGAGCATTACCACGTCCTGCGCAAACGCCGCCTGCAAAGCCGGGTCGGTCATAGCATTACCGCCGTATTTGATAACCATGGTCTTCCCGTGGTATTTGCGGATATAGGGCAGGGCCCGCGCTAGGGTTTCGGCCTTGTCATGGATGCTGTTGGAGGTCATGGCGGTTTCCGTGCGTCAAATGGTGACAATTATCTCCCCACAGCACTGATTTGCCTGCGTTCAAAAAGTCGGGAACCACCCTTTTGCGTTAGACGCAATGAACTCGCCTTGTGCTTGACAGGGCAACTGGCTTGTACTGGGGAAATAGGCTAGGAACGCGCTCTGTCCCAGCTGCAGAAGGAAGCGAAAGGCCACGATGTACACGTGCTATCAGGGCAGACTTCCCGCCTAGGCGCTAGCCAAGGCGCACGAAGTGCGCTTGGCAAATATGAGCCAGGCCGGCTTAGGGAGCGGCGGCGCTCGCCACTGCAAATGACTCTTTGCTATGCCCTTGGGCCACCAGCGAAGCCAGCCACTTGGGTGTCAGGCCACGTCCGGACCAGCTTTCACCATTGGGGCCGCGGAATTTGGCTGCCACAGGTTGGCTCGATTTACGGGCCGCTTTAGGAGCCTTTGCCACCTTTACTTTTGCAGGTCGGCCAGCTTTGGCAGCACCTTTGGCGGTTTTACGCGTCTGCAAGTCTTTCATCGTGATGCCGAAGGCCTGCATTTTGGCCTGAATATCACGCACGGTTGCAGAAAATTCTTTGGACTTAATATCAGCAGCTTGCTTTTGCAGCTTTTCGATTTGGCCTTGGATATCAATCAAATTAGTCATTAGTAACTCCAGCTATGAAAAAGTATAGGGGAACTAGTATAGCCGTATTTCAATCCGATTTAATAAAAAACTCCGCGCACCGATCGCATTAAACGCGAAGATAATAATATTTATATCCAAAAATGGTTTTTAAATGTAAAGATCGGTAAATTCAAATTGGTTAGATACTCTTTTCTTGCTTAATGTCAAACCACTACCTTGCTTTCTATCGGCCCATAGCGCTATGCTGGTCTTAATATGATTTACAAGTTCAAATCCAAAGTGACCGGCGACCTCATCATGCTTGAGGAAAACGGCCGGACTATTTTGACAATTATTGGGAAAACCGACCCGCAAACCTTTAAAAAGGGCATTGTGCTGCCGGCTGATATGCCGGCAGCCATTGCCGCCCTGCAACAAGCCGTCGCCCAAGAAGAGGAGCGACTGCAGGAAAAAGTCGATGCGGCGCGTGAATCCGGGCGACGCCTGGCTTCGGGCGGCCAGGGTGTCAGCCTGCGCCAGCGAAGCCTGCCATTTATACAGATGCTGGAGCGCTGCAACGCACAAAACAAAGAAATCGTCTGGGGCGTTTAGCCGCAGACGATTTCGAATGATGCTCGCTAGCCAAGCCGTAGCCGGGCCCGCCATGTGCGGACTCTTAAGGCCCTTAGTCGATGTATTCCTTGGCTGCGGCGATTACCGGGCCCCATTTGGCAATTTCAGCCGCTACAAACTTCTTGTGCTCCGCCGGCTCGATACGTTTATCCGTAATCACAACTGCACCCAAAGCTTCTTGCTTCTTAATAAAGTCGGGATCCTTCAATGCCGCCTTGAGCGCTGTGTTCAGTTTTGTTATGACATCCGCCGGCGTACCTTTGGGTGCGTACAAACCATGCCAAATGGTGACCTCAAAGCCTTTTAAGCCGTCTTCCTGAAGGGTGGGGATATCCTTGAGTGCGGGTGTCGTCAGGCGCTTGGCCGTGGTAACCCCATAAGCATTGACTTTCTTGGCTTCAATTTGTGCAGAGGTATTGGTGGTCTGGTCGCACATCAAGTCGATTTGTCCGCCGATCAAATCGGTCATCGCAGGCGCTGTACCTTTGTAAGGAATGGAAGTCATATCCACCTGCACCGCATTTTGGAACATCAGCCCGCACAAATGTGAGGCGGAACCGATACCCGCATTGCCCAAATTTATCTTGCCCTTATTGGCGTTCAACCAATCGCGCAACTCCTTGAAATTTTTAGCCGGCATGGAGGGACGGGTAATGACGGTCATAGGCACATCATTGATCATGCCGAGGTACTCAAAATCTGAATCGATTTTGAAAGGCATATTGCGCAGCAAATTAGGCATGCTGGCCATAGCAATATGGTTGAGCAAAATCGTATAGCCATCGGGATTAGCCTTGGCTACTTTATTCGAACCAATAGAACTACCCGCGCCCAATACGTTTTCAATAATGATGCTGACATCACCCAAAGGTTTGCGCATGGCTTCCGCTAGGTCACGCGCGACCCGATCCGTGGGGCCGCCGGCCACGAAGGGAACCACGATGGTGATGGGTTTAGATGGGTAAGTTTGGGCAAATCCAGCAAAACTCAGCAGTGCCAAGCCTGCCATTAAAAGTCTCTTCATGATGGTCTCCAACTGATAAAAACCGAAGTCTAGCGCCTCTTGGCCAGGACAGGAATCAAAAAGGCTTGTTTTAGCGCAGACGGCGCCTGAAAAAGTCCCACGGAAATATCAGGACCAATGGGCTAAGCGCTTATTGGTAGCTGCGGGCGTCTTCGATTACTTTGCCATCATTGGGCAGGCTACCGGGCGCTGCCAGCTCCACCGTGCCGCGCAGTTTGGTCACATCCCGGATGGCTTCGCTGATGCGGGCTGTCAGACCCTCGCTGGCGATGGCGCTTTCAACCTTGAGGGTCATCTCGTCCTGGGCCATAGCACCGCTGACAACTAGGCGCGCACGCAAAACCTCAGGAAAGCGGCGCACGATATCCGCCACCTGTTTGGGGTGGACAAACATGCCCCGGATTTTGGTAGTCTGGTCGGCGCGGCCCATCCAACCGCGGATACGGGTGTTGGTGCGTCCGCTAGGGCATGCGCCGGGCAGCACCGCCGACAGGTCGCCGGTTCCAAACCGGATCAAGGGGTAGGCCGGATTCAGACTGGTAACGACCACTTCGCCGACTTCGCCGGCAGCCACCGGGTCGCCGGTGCCTGGGCGGACGATCTCGACGATAACGCCCTCGTCCAGCACCAAGCCTTCACGGGCAGCGGTCTCGTAGGCGATCAAACCCACATCAGCGGTGGCATAGCACTGGTAGCCCTGCACGCCGCGCTCCGCCAACCA
>JBBAPY010000193.1:0-6190 GCA_040400635.1 Rhodoferax sp. | reverse complement strand
CGGTTCATGGTAGTGCTCCTTTGGCGGTGTCGGCATGCTCGACACGACCATCGGCATGTTTTGCAAAACGCCCGGCATCTCGCGGGTGCACCGGATCGTTGGAGGTCCAAGGCCAGCCGCCAAATTCGGTGCGGCGGTAATCGGCAAAGGCCTGGTGGATTTCAGCCTGGGTATTCATGACAAAGGGGCCGTACTGTGCCACCGGCTCGCCGATAGGGCGGCCTTGCAGCATCAGCAATTGCGTTTCTTCGTCGCCGCCCTGCAGCGCGAGGGCATCCTGCGCCCGCACTTCCACTACCGATTGCGATGCAATCGCCTGGCCATTGACGGTGAGCCCGCTACCTCGAAAATAGTAAAGCCGCCGCCGCGATTGCGCGTGGCTTGCGCCCGGCATGGTCCATTGCGCGCCGGCTTGCATGCGGACAGTCCAAATGGCCAGGTCGGAGTCCGCCTCAGCGGCCCAGGAGTCCGGCGGAGGCGCTGCGCCGCGCGACTGCTCCAGCGCTCCGGCTACCACTTGTACCGAAGTCTTGCGCCCGTTTGCATCGGCAAGTTCGAGCAAAGGAACACTGTCGGCCCAGAGCATGGTGAAGTGCGGTTCGGCCATTTTTTTACGTGCCGGCAGATTGAGCCAAATTTGGAATAACTCGGCCGGGTTGGGGGCCTCGCTTTGGCGCAGCGGAAACATTTCGCAGTGCACAATGCCTTTGCCTGCAGTGAGCCATTGCACATCGCCCGGCCCGAAGCGGGCAGTGGCCCCGAGCGAGTCGGAGTGGTCGATAAAGCCCTGGCGCACGATGGTTACGGTTTCAAAACCCCGGTGTGGATGGGCCGGAAAGCCCGGCACCGTGGTGCCGTGGTACATGCGCCAGCCGTCTTTGCCTTCAAAGTCCTGACCCATATTGCGCCCACCCAGGTCGGCCTTGGGCCCCATATGCGCGTTGCCGGCTGGATAGGCATCGTCGTGGTGGACGCAGAATAAAAACGGGTCCATGGTCTGCCAGGGAAATCCCAAAGGCGTTATCGCAAGAATGCTGTGATTTTCCATAGATAAATGGTCTCGTGTGCAGGGGCACGCTGCATGGCGTGAGGCGCGCAGTTTAGTGGCCGGGCTGCGCCCGGCGCCAGATTCTTCAAGGTCTTGCATGCCCACGGCGTTCTATCTGCATGCAGCGCATGGCCGCAAGCGATAGGTGGTCGAAGGCGCGACCGCTAAGATGTAGCGATGCGTTTTTCTTCCCGCTTGTTGCGCGCCGCTGTGGCGCTGGCCATCGCCGCGCTGCTGTGCCTGGCCGATGCCAGTCGGCATGCGCAGCTGGTGCCCGCCCGGGCAGCTCAGGTGAGCCCAGCGCAAGAGGCAGGCGCTATTCGAAGCCCTGGCCAAGCCGCAGTTGCAAGCGGACATTGGGAGCGTACGGGGCAGGGCTATATCCCCATGCCCCAGGATGTGCCAGCCGCGCATGCCAGCGCCTTGCTCGCACTGCCTGCCGCCCATCCCTCGGCGTTGCTGGCTTTCTGGTTTGCCGGCGACCGCGAGAGTGCGCCCAATGTCCAGATCGCGATGTCGGCGCTGGACCGTGCCAGTGGCAGCTGGTCCCCCGCCCGCATGGTAGTGGACCGCTGGGAGATGGGGGCGCAGCTAGGCTTTGGCATCCGCCGTATTGGCAATCCGGTTGCCTGGCTAGATGGCCAGGGGCAAGTGCATTTGTTCGTCGTGGCCACCGGTTTAGGTGGCTGGGCGGCAGGGCGGGTGGTGCATTTGCGGCAGACCACGCCCAAGCCTGAGACGCCATGGGCCTGGGAGGCTGTCGCTGTGTTGCCTTTGTCCTGGCTTTGGAATACCAGCTACCTGGTACGCACCGCACCCGTGTCTCTCACCGACGGCGGTCTGGTCTTGCCCGCCTACTTTGAACTGGCGCGCAAATACCCGGTGGCGCTTCGCTTGGATGCGCAGGGCGCATTGCGCGGTATGGCGCCTATCTCGACCCAAGGCCAAATGCTGCAGCCAGCCTTGCTGGCGATAGGTGAGCGCGATTGGTTGGCTTTCATGCGTGATAGCGGGCCCGCGGGCCGCATCCGCGTGGCCCGGACCCGCGATGGTGGCGTGCAGTGGTCCGACGCCGAAGATTTGCTCCTGGACAACCCCGATGCCAGCGTCGCTACGCTGACCGCTGGCGGGCAGCAATTACTGGTGTACAACCCGCAAAAAAGCGGCCGTAACCACTTGCGCATTGCGTCCTCGGCGGACGGTAGCCTGTGGAGCAGTACGGTGGAATTGGAAAACGGGCCACCCGGGCGCGAATACTCCTATCCGGCCATGGCCATGGTCGATGGCCAGCTTTGGGTGAGCTATACCGACCAGCGCCAGTCGATTGCCTGGCAGCGATTTGCCTGGGTAGCCCAGGCTGGGGCAGCCACGGGCAAAGGTAGTCCATGAGCTTGGTGGATGGGCCTGATTGGATACGCCTGGTGCAGGATGCCGCACCCCTGTTGCCGCAGCCGTATTTGCTGCCCCTGCTCAGGCAAGCGGGCTGGGCCTTGGTGTTGGGGGCGCTCGTTTTGGCCCTGGTGCAACGGTTCAATGGGCGCTGGTTGCGTGGCAAGGGCCGTCTGCTGGCGCTGGCATGTGCAGTGTGGGCCAGCATTCCCGGCCCCTGGGGCCTGAGCTATTGGTTGGGGCTGGCATTTCAGACGCCCAGTCTCATGGCCATTGGCTTGGCCCTAAGCTACCTATGGCGCAGTGTCGTGCGCCCTAGATGGCTTCAAACCGCGCAAGACCTTCACCCTGCAAGTTTCAGGCAGCGCAGCCTGGCTGGGCAAGACCGCTATGCGCTTTTTGGCATCGCCATGGGTTGGCTGCTGCTGCTCGATGTCTTTGCTTATTTACCTTGGAGCCTGTATGCCTGGGGTTTTCATCCCCTGGCCAATGGCTTGGTTTTGCTGGTCGCGCTGTGGCCCTGGATCGCAAGTGGCCGCGCATCGACGCTCATGCAAGCGCCATCCAAAGTGCTGCTGCCGGTGCTGGCCTTGTTTTGGGTGTCCCGTTGGCCCACCGGCAATTTGTGGGACGCGGTGCTCGATCCCTGGTTGTTCGTCGGCCTGCATGGCTACCTGTTCCTACGCTACCGCAAACGCCAGGGCACCTGACAGGCGATTGCCGGCGTTTCAAGGCTTGCTGATGATTAAGAGCTCTTTGCCAAACAACCACTCCTGGGGCTGCCACACATTGGATAAGCTTACTTCCCCAGCGCGGTGGCGGCTTTTCACATGCCAGCGCTGCGCGAGCAGCTCGCAGTGCGGCAGGCAAGTCAATGGCGTCTGCGCTGTCTCGGCGTCGATCCACACCACCGCGTCAAAGCGTTCCAGCAAATAATCAAGGCGTTCTGCGGCAGGCAGATCCGGGCGCAGGCTTGCGGTGTTGCGGCCTTGGACGTCATAGGGAACCAGGGTACTGCCCGGCAGCAGAAAGGCAAAGCGCTCGTATTGCCCGTTAAAGCCATTAGGCACTGCGATGCGCAGCGTTTGCATGCGCGCCTGGATGGCGGCGCTATAGCCCGCTTGCGGGCTGGCCAGTGGTGCGGTCATGGCGCTGAAACAGGCATAGAGCCCCAGCGTGGCGGCCAAGGCGCTGTTGCGCGTCCAGCGCGGATACAGCATGCCGCCAAGGCAGGCGGCCAGACCCAGCGCTGCGCACATCAAGGTGATCCCTACCTCAAGGTCTGTGCCTATGCCCATTGCGTGCATCGCCCAGCCAATGCGGGCTAACAGTGTCAAAGCGATCGCGCCAATCAGTAAAACGGCAAAAAACCAGCCGCGCGCCAGGCGCTCCCAGTACATCGCCAGCAGGATGGCAAAGGCCGGCATGGCCGGAATAACGTAGCGGGCTGAGCGTTGGCTGGGGATACTAAAGACCAGCAGCCACACCAGCAGCCAAATCAAAAGCGTGGCCTGTGGTTTGCCGGCCCAGGCCCGCCAATGGCCTAACCAAGCGCAGCGCAGCGCGTACCAGCACAGTCCCAGTGCCACGGGCAGCAGCAGTCCGGCGTTTTCCGGGTAGGCCAAGGCTTGCTGCCATAGGGGATAGTCCCCGTTAAAGGCCGCTTGCCAATAGCCGCCGGTTTGCAGCTTGCCGGCGTTTTCGCCGATCACGAATTCCTGCCATACCGCTCGCGGATCGGGGTCCAGCACCAACCAGAGCGAGAACACGCCCAGTGCGACGACCACGCTGAAACCCACGCCCGCTGCCGTGCGCACCAAGGGTTTGAAGCGGAGACTTCCTTGGCTCAGCCACAAGGCGTAGCCCAGCGTGGCTGCAGCTGGCGCGATGAGGGCGAAGGACTTGTACAAAAGCCCCACGCCCATGACCAGGCCCGCCAGCAGGTAGGCCGGCGCTGACCACGGGCCCGGCTGCGAAGCGAAGGCGGCCGTTGGCTGTGCACTGCGCCTAGGCGCACTTTGTTGCCATAACAAATACCACATAGGCAAGGCGAGCCAAAAAGTTTCGGGTGCGCTGGTCAGGTACACCCGGCCATAGCGGTAGGTGGAAAAAAAGGCCAAAAAAATGATCGCTGCCAGCAGCGCAGTGCGCCATTGGCCGCTGATGCGCAGTGTCATCCAAGCTAAAGCGGCAGTGGTTAGCAAGGTGTAGGCCACGCTGGGCCAGCGCAGAGAAAACAAACTCCCTTGCACGCTCCAGTCGCCGCTGGCGATGGCTTGCCAGAAAAGCAAGGGCGGTTTGGTGTTGCGCATGTTTTCCAGGTCCGATACCAGCGGCAACCAATGCCCCGAAGCGGCTGTGAGGCGGGCGATATGGATATAGACCATTTCGTCGCCATTGGTCGGCGCATAAGGGCTGCCGAGTCCAAAAAAATACAAACCTACTGCGCAAAAAAGCAAGACCCACCAGGGCCAGAGTGCGCCTTCTGTAACGGATGTGCGGGGCTGCGTGATGGACACCATGCGGGGCACTCTAGCGTTTACGAAAGGTCCAGCGGTCGTTGGCTAAAAAATTACTTACGCTGGCGATGACGATGGCAATCACATTGGCCAGCATGTAGTGCATGCTGTGCGCCAACCACAGGGTGAGCACGTATTGCAGGCCGATGCCAAACCAGGACGCCAGTGCGTATTGGAACAACTGCACGGCCAAACTCGTATGTGGCAAGGGTTCAACGTCCGCTTGGCTGGGCACCTGCTGCACACGGTCGGCCCAGGTCCAGAGGCGGTTCCAGGTGAAGTTGTTGACGGTGGCCACCGCAATCGCCAGCGCCAGTGAGGCATAAGGCTTGCCCTGGGCCCCCTCCAGGCTTTGAAAAACATACTCGTGGCCCAGGTACAGCACGGCGATATTGACGACGGTGCCACTGGCCCCGACCATGCCGAATTTGATGTAGCGGATACCCAGCAGCCAGCGCAACAGCGCCAGCACGCGCTCGCGCCAGAGGGCTTGCGCGTTCATGCGCCGGGCGCCGCCGCGACAGCGCCGGTTGGCGCTTGCAAAAATGCCAGCGCCTGGTCCAGCACCGGGTCCGGCGCAATGCGCTTAAGGCACTGGTTGTCGCCATCGCAAAACGTCAGACGGTGGTTGTAGGCGCTCAGGCAGGGCGAGCAGGCGATACCCGATTCAAGCACCATGTTGCGCTTACCTAGTGGCCCATACAGCTTGCCGGTTTCAGGCCCGAAAAAGACCATGGTTTGGATCGGTGTCAAGGTGGCGAAATGGCCAGGACCGCCGTCGTTGGTAATGAGCAAATCGGCAGCATAAAACAGCATCAAGAGCTCGCGGATGCTGCGGGTGTAGCCGGTCAGGTCAATGCATAAATCACTGCCGACCTGGGTCTTGAGCTGCCGCGCTAAAGCGGCATCGTCTTTGAGGCCAATCAAGCCGACCGCATAGCCCTTGTGACACAGTCCTTGCGCCACGCGTGCATAGTGCGCTTGCGGCCAGGCGCGCTCGGGAAGGATGCCGCCGCCGGCATACAAGAGCACCAGGCGTTTGGATTGGGTGGCCGGATGGTCCTGCCCTAAGGTGTCCCGGTATGCGCAAAGTTCTGCGGGCGTCAACGCAACGGACAAGGCGCTGTTTTCGGGCACGGATCGGATTGGCGCTGCTTTGTTGCGCGGTAGGCTGTCCGCCTGCAGGGCATCGACCAGCGATAAAAATTGCAAGCTGATGTGCTGGTAAGGGTTG
>JBBAPY010000192.1:0-6247 GCA_040400635.1 Rhodoferax sp. | reverse complement strand
TGGGCCTCGGTATAGATAAAGGGCGTGCGCAGCACAACCTCACCTCCCGCAGGGCTTGAAGCCTGAACGCTGGAACGCTGCAGCACATGCTGGCAGCACACGCGCGGGTGTAGCGAATGCGCGCGTGGGTTCTTCAGCCGCTGAACACGCAGTGCCAGCAGCAGCCGGTCTTCGTAGGCAATCGAGTTATGCGACGCCGGATCGGCCTGCGCCGCGCCCAGCAGTGGCACCCAATAATGACCAGCGGGCGCAAACAGCGCCAGCCAGTCGTCAAAACGGCCGGCGTCGAGCATCTCTGCTTCGGCCACCACAAAATCGGCAGGGTCTTGCATCATGCGGGGCCCTGGGCAGCTGGCGTCATGAACTTGGCCCATGCGCGAAACTGATTGCGCATCAGCAGTTCATTGGTGCCGTTGGTGGTGATGGTCGTGGCGCTGCGTTCGGCGGTATCAAAACCGCGGTGCAGGCTGACCCATTCGTTACCTTCGGCGCGCAGACCTTTTTGAATGCTTTCAAAAATATGCACGTCGTCGTGTGCGACCACCGACATGGGCGAGAACACCAGCCGGTTGTAGCTCATGGCCCGCTCAAAGAGCAGGTCAGGCGCGCCGGCCAACCGAAAGCTCCAGGCCTCGATCAGGGTGCGGTTGGCCGACAGCGGACGAATCACCCGCATCACCTGCGGTGAGCCCTTGATGGCCAGGCTGGGAAACAGCACGCAGTTTTGCGGCGAGCGTTGCAAAATCTCTTGGGTGCGCTCGACGCCATGCGCGGCCTTCAGTGACGCCTCGTAGTCGGGCAATGGGGCGTAACCCGAGTGGATGCTGAAGTTCACCCCGAGCAGACTGTGCCCGTTGTCAAAAACACGCCCGCCCATCTTGTCAAAAAATTCGTAACCGGCACCAAAAGGCAGTATCTGTTCCATCGCCATGGGCTTGGCTTCGTCGGCACCATGGCCGCTCCAAAGCGCGGCAGCCGCCTGCGTGGCCGACTCGTGCGTGGACATGGGGTGCACCGCGTCATTGATGTTTTCCAGATACATCTTCCAATTGCAATGAACGATGTTGCGCAGCACGCCACCGCTCACGCTCAGGCGTGACTCGGGTGAGCGATCAACCAGGTTGTCGATGGACTGCAACACCTGGCCGAAGTAGTCGGCAAAAGCCGGGCCCTCGTCGGACAGGCGCACAAAAATGAAGTCGCGGTAATTGACCACCTGCGGTAAACCCGTGAGGCCCTGACCGGCTTCGCAATCGTTCAGACGCGTGCCTTCGTAGCCCCCTTTGAAGGGAATCGCGATCGTCTTACCGTCCAGCTTGTAGCTCCAGCCGTGGTACGGGCAGCGAAAGAATTTGCCAGTGTTACCGCTTTCCTCGCTGACCAGCTGCGCGCCCTTGTGGGCGCAGCGGTTGTAGAGCATGCGAACCGAGCCGTCGGCCTGACGCACCATCATGAGGGGCCTGCCCGCCAGCTCGAGCGACCAGTAGTCGCCCGCGTTGGGCACCTGGCTGGCATGGCCGGCAAAAAGCCAGGTGCGCGCAAAAAAGCGCTCTTGTTCCAGGGCAAAGAGCGCCTCGCTCAGGTAGACATCACGGTGAACGCGGTCTTCCTGAACGAGTGCCTGAATCGCCTCGGGTTGCTGGCGGTAGTCGGTCATCAGGCTCGCCTCAAGGCTTTACGGGACCAGCTTCCACTGGCCTTTGTCGAGCCTGACGATCACACGTGCGCGCTCATCGACGCCGTAGATGTTGCCGGGCTTGAAGTTGTAAACGCCGTGGGTGCCGACCAGCTCCTTGGTGCTGGCGATCGCATCGCGCAGCGACACCCGGAACTCCGGTGTACCAGGTTCGCCCTTGGCGCGGGCAGCCGCGTCCAGAAAGACCAGCCAGCCGTCAAACGAATACGCCGAGAAGGCGTCACTGGTCGGGGCGTTGTGCAATTTCTGGAACGTGCTGCGAAAGGCTGTTGAGATTTTCTTGGTGGGATGGTCTGCGGGCAATTGCTCGGCAACGATCACCGGGCCCGTAGGCATGAGGGCACCCTGCCCAGCGCCACCGACCACACGCACAAAGTCAGCGTTGATCAGGCCGTGCTGGCCGTACATGCCGCCCTTGAAGCCGCGCTCGGTCAATGCCAGGAAAGGCAGCGCACCGGGTGTGCCGGCGCCACCGGTCATCACCGCGTCGGGTCGCATCGCCAGCAGCTTGAGCACCTGGCCTGTGACTGACGCGTCAGCGCGTGCATAGCGCTCATTGCCCAGCACCTTGATGCCGGCCTCGGGCGCAGCCTTGATCAGCGCGTTGTAAACCAGGTCACCCCAGGCGTCAGAAAAGCCGATGTAGCCTACCGATTTGACGCCGTCTTTTTTCATGCGGTCCACTACCGCGTCAATCATCAGCTGCGTCGACTGGGCGACGGTGAAAACCCAGGGGTTGTCGGCTGCCTCGATCTGGATGGGCGTGAGACCGATCATCGGTACCTTGGCATCGCGTGCGACTTGCGCCATGGCAATCGCGGCGGGCACGCCAGAGGTGCCCATGAGTACGTCGACCTTGTCTTCTTCCACCAGCTTGCGCGCATTGCGTCCAGCGGTAGTGGGGTCCGAACCGTCATCGAGAACGATGAACTGGATCTTGCGACCGTTGACTTCGGATTTGTAAGCCGCCGCAGCCTGCATGCCCTTGACATAAGGAACACCCAGCGATGAGTTGGGGCCGGAAAGCGAAACGCTCAAGCCGACCTTCAGGTCAGCTGCCAGCGCCGCGCTGTGCAGCCCAGCGCCCAAAGCCACCGTCAAGGCGGCGCGTTTCATGTTTCGAATCATCTCTTTCATTTCTGTACTCCTTCGTTTTTAAAATAAACACACTTCGAAATCAACACATGGCTTGGCGCCGGGTCAGGGAACCAGCTTCCACTGACCTTTTTCGAGCTTGACGATCACACGCGAACGGTCGTCAGAGCCATAGCGGCTATCGGGCTTAAAGTTGTAGACACTGTGTGTGCCGACCAGCTCTTTGGTATTGACCATGGCGTCACGTAAGGCCACGCGGTACTGTGGCGTGCCGGGCTCACCCTTGGTGCGCGACGCGGCATCAAGAAGCAGCAGCCAGGCGTCAAAGGTGTAGGCAGAAAACGCATCGGTAGGCACTGCGCCATTGGCTTTTTGGTAGCCCGCACGGTAGTCCATGGCCGCCTTGCGCATCGGGTTGCTCTCGGGCAGCTGTTCTGCCACCACGACCGGGCCGGTAGGCGCCAGCAGGCCCTCCACGGAAGCACCACCCACACGCACAAAGTCGGGGTTGATCAAGGCGTGGGTGCCATAAATCAAGCCCTTGTAGCCGCGTTCAGTCAGGGCCAGATACGGCAGCGCGCCAGGCGTGCCTGAGGTGCCGGTGATGACCGCATCAGGGCGCAGGGCGACGATCTTGAGAACCTGTCCGGTCACAGAAGTGTCGGCGCGGGCGTAGCGTTCGTTGGACACCACTCTGATGCCGGCGTCGGGCGCGGCCTTGGCCAATGCGTCATACACCAGGTCGCCCCAGGCATCAGAAAAGCCGATGTAGCCAACAGTTTTAACGCCGGACTTCTTCATGCGTTCGACAACCGCCGTCACCATCAGTGGTGCGGGCTGCGGCAGGGTGACCATCCAGGCACCTTCTTCGCCGTTGAGGTTGGCGTTGGCGATCGAGATCAGTGGTGTTTTGGTTTCACGGGCGACGGCCGCAATGGCCAGAGCACCTGGTGAGCCGGCGGTGCCGATGATGATGTCAACCTTGTCTTCTTCAATCATCTTGCGGGCATTGCGCGCAGCGGTCGAGGGGTCCGATGCATCATCGAGCTGGATGACCTGTATCTTGCGGCCGGCCAGTTCCGACTTGTAAGCCAGTGCCGCCCTCATTCCTTTTTCGTAAGGAATACCCAGTGATGACACGGGGCCTGACAAGGAGGTGATGAAGCCCACTTTCAGGTCAGTGGCCCATGAGGACAAGGCGCCCAGCGCGCTGATACCTATGACTGCGCGGGCGAGTGCGCGGGTGACATTAAAGGGTTTCATGAAATGGCTCCTGTGGGTGATGACGGGTTAAAAAATGGGTCAGGTGGCTCGGTGATGGTTGAAGGGAAGAGTTTGTCGGGCTGCGTCTGAGCGGCGGGTTTAAATGAGCAGACTACCGACACTGCTGCCGCCGCACACGTACAGCACCTGGCCGGTGATGTAGCTGTTGGCAGGGTCGGTCAAAAAAGTCACGGCCCGTGCCACGTCGGCCGGCTCGCCCAGACGCTTGACGGGTATGGCAGCGGCCAGCGCACGCTCACGCTCGCTGCCTTTGGCAATCACGTCATAAAACATATCGGTGCGGATCGGGCCCGGCGCCACGGCGTTCACGGTGATGCCCTCGGGCGCGAGTTCCAGTGCCCAGGTCCGCAACATGCCGATCATGCCGGCCTTGGTCGCGGAATAGGCCGTGCGCGTCACCGCGCCCAAGGCGGCGCGCGAAGACACCAAGACGACGCGGCCAAATTGCGCGGCCCGCATCTGCGGCAAAGCGGCTTGCACCAATTGGATGGCCGCGCCCAGATGCAGGGCAACCAGCTCATCGAGCTCGTCGAGCTTGACATCGGCCAGCAGCGCGGCCCGGATGACGCCTGCGTTATGAACCACGGTGGTGACCTCAAAGCGCCGCACCATGTCGGCTGCCGCCTGGGCGGTTGCGGCGCGGTCGCTCAGATCGACCTCGATGCTGTGCAGCCGGGGGTGGGAGAGCGACGGTTTACCCAGCGACAGCGCGATCACCTCGTAGCCCTTGCCAAGCAAGTCGTCGCAAATGGCCTGGCCGATACCGGCACTGCCACCGGTCACCGCAGCGATCCTGGGCACCGCACTCATGTGTCTTGCCCCACCAGCGCCAGCACCCGCAGCGGGCTGCCGCTGCCTTTTTCAATTTTGAGCGGCGGACAAATCAGCACGGCACCAGCTGGCGGCAGCAGGTCCAGATTGCTCAGGCATTGCAAGCCGTAGCGCCCGGCACCGTGCATGTAATAGTGGCATGGGTAGGGCGGGCGCAGGTGGTAGCCCTGACCGGCGTCGGTGCCAATGGCTTCTGAGCCAAAGCCCAGCACATCACGCTGCTCGACCAGAAAGCGCACGGCTTCGGTACTCGGGCCGGGGGTGTGTTGGCCGGTTTCATCAAAATTCTGGTAGGCCTCTGGGTCCTGCCGCTTGGACCAGTCGGTGCGCATCAGCACCCAGGCGCCCTTGGGAATGCGCCCGTGCGCCGCCTCATAGCGTTCGATATCTGCCACGCTGAGCAGGTAATCGTCGTTAGTGGCGACATCGGCGGAGCAGTCGATCACGCAGGCCGGTGCCACGAAGTGCTGGGGCGGAATGGTGTCGACCGAGTTGTTGGGCAAATCGCGGCCCGAAATCCAGTGAATCGGGGCGTCAAAGTGAGTACCTGTGTGTTCGCCACAGGAAAAGTTGTTCCAGTACCAGCCCGGGCCTCGCTCGTCATAGCGGGAGACTTCCTCGATGCGAAACGGCCAGCATTGGCCCATTTCGGGCGGCAAGGCAATCTGGGGAAACTCGGGCGTGAGGGTCTGCGTCAGGTCAATGACACGGATGCTACCCACGGCCAGCGCGCTGGCCAGTGCACCCAGAATTTGCGCTGCGGGCAAGGTTGTTGGAGTGTTTGTCATAGCAGGTTCCTGCGCTCAGCCGCCACCGGCGGCCAGTTCGCGCTCAAGTACTTTGGGATTGTCACGCCAGCGCTCGAGCCATTCTTGCGCCACGTCACCGGGGTAGACGTCCTCGACCCCGTCACGCAGGGCTTTGACGATGGCTGCTGCCAGCGTGGCGGGTGCCAGCTTGGGCGGCGGCATCTGCTGGTTCCAGTCGTCGTCAATCGGGCCCGGAAACAGGTTGATCACCCGGATGCCGGCGGGCCGCATTTCAGCCCGCAGGCACTGCGCCAGAGAATGCGCTGCCGCCTTGGAGGCGCTGAAAGTGCCGTGCGGCGGGAAATTGCTCAGCGCGTAAATCGACAACAGATTGACCCATGCGGTGGCGCCGGTAGCGCCGTCTGCCGAGCGGCCCATGAGGGCAGGCCCGAACTCCTGCGCCAGACGCAGAAAGCCGAAATAGTTGATCTCCATCTCAGCCTTGGCCGCGTCGGTGCCACGGCGCGCACCAATGCCAAAGTTGCGGTGCACCTCGGCGTTGTTGATGACGATATCGACCTTGCCGCCGATC
>JBBAPY010000191.1:0-6265 GCA_040400635.1 Rhodoferax sp. | reverse complement strand
GGTCACCGTACACCAACC
Organism: Rhodoferax sp.; assembly: GCA_040400635.1. Classification (GTDB taxonomy): domain Bacteria; phylum Pseudomonadota; class Gammaproteobacteria; order Burkholderiales; family Burkholderiaceae_C; genus Allorhodoferax. The sequence continues at coordinate 6,247 of JBBAPY010000191.1, read as the reverse complement.
CATTGTTTAAGCCCGCGCCGTACACCCAACAAGCCATGCGCCGCCTCTTCAACATATACCCCGCCAAACTATGGAGAACTGTATGACTCTGCGCCTCTTGCCTTTCGCCTTGTTGAATTGTTGTAAGCCTGCGCATCGCAGCATCGCTATGGCTTTGACGCTGATGACCGTTAGCGGCCTGGCGCTGGCGCACGAGGGCCACGGTATGGGCGGCAGCCACTGGCATGCGACCGATCTGTTAGGCCTACTGGTCGGTTTCGGGGTTGCAGCGCTGACCTGGCGTTCGCGAGGCGGGGAGTGAGCCATGATCCCTGGCGAAATGTTTATCGACACTGGTGCGCATGCACTTAACAGCGGGCGGCGCACGTGCACGCTGCTGGTTAAGAACACCGCAGACAGGCCCATCCAAGTCGGCTCGCACTACCACTTTGCCGAAACCAATAGTGCGCTCGGATTTGACCGTGGCGCCGCGCGCGGCATGCGGCTGAACATTGCATCGGGCTCGGCCGTGCGCTTTGAGCCGGGACAGGAACGCACCGTCGAACTGGTGGACTTTGGCGGCGACCGGGTGGTCTATGGCTTTCAAGGCCTGACCCAAGGCAAACTCTAAAAGGACAGCTTTCATGGCAAGCATAGACCGGCGTGCCTACGCCGAAATTTTTGGCCCCACCGTGGGCGACCGCGTGCGTTTGGCTGACACCGATTTGTTGATCGAGGTGGAGCAAGACTTCACTTTGCGCGCTGGCGGCTATGGCGAAGAAGTGAAGTTTGGCGGCGGCAAAACCATTCGCGACGGCATGGCCCAAAGCCAGCGCATGCGCGCTGAAGGCGCGGTCGATTGCGTCATGACCAATGCGCTGATCTTGGACCACAGCGGCATCCTCAAAGCGGACATCGGCCTGTCTGGCGGGCGTATCGTCGCTATCGGCAAAGCGGGCAACCCAGACACGCAGCCGGGCGTGGACATCATCATCGGACCGGGTACCGAAATCATCAGTTGCGAAGGCAATATTGTCACCGCAGGCGGCATCGACTGCCATATTCACTTTATTTGCCCGCAGCAAATTGACGAAGCGCTGGCCAGCGGCGTTACCACCATGATGGGCGGTGGCACCGGCCCCGCCACCGGCACTTTTGCCACCACCTGCACACCCGGCCCCTGGAATATCGAGCGCATGCTGCAAGCGGCGGACGCATTCCCCATGAACCTGGGCTTTTTTGGCAAGGGCAATGCATCGCTGCCCGCCGCCTTACACGAGCAAATTGACGCGGGTGTGATTGGCCTGAAGCTGCACGAAGACTGGGGCACCACGCCTGCCGCGATTAGCAACTGCCTGGACGTGGCGGACGCTACCGACACGCAAGTAGCTATCCACTCGGACACGCTTAATGAATCGGGCTTTGTAGAAAACACCATCGCTGCGACCAAGGGTAGAACGTTGTGCGCCTTCCACACCGAAGGCGCAGGCGGCGGGCACGCGCCCGACATTTTGAAAGTGGTGGGCCAAGAGAATTTTTTACCCAGCTCCACCAACCCCACCATGCCTTACACCGTCAACACCTTGGACGAGCATGTGGACATGCTGATGGTCTGCCACCACCTGGACGCGGGCATTGCCGAAGACCTGGCCTTTGCCGAAAGCCGCATCCGCAAAGAAACCATTGCCGCCGAAGACATGTTGCACGACATGGGCGCCATCTCCATGATGAGCAGCGACAGCCAAGCCATGGGCCGCGTGGGCGAAGTCATCATCCGCACCTGGCAAACCGCTGACAAAATGAAAGCCCAGCGCGGCTGGCTCAGCCCCGATGCGGGCCGCAGCGAGGCCACCGAAAAAGACAGCCGCAACGACAACTTTCGCGCCAAGCGCTACATCGCCAAATACACCATCAACCCCGCGATTGCGCACGGCATCAGCCACGAAGTGGGCAGCATCGAAGTGGGCAAATGGGCGGACTTGGTGGTGTGGAAACCGGCCTTCTTTGGCGTCAAGCCCTCGCTGGTGCTCAAGGGCGGCTTTATCGCCCTGGCCGCCATGGGCGACCCCAGCGCCTCCATCCCCACGCCCCAGCCGGTGCACTACCGGCCCATGTTTGGCGCCTTTGGCGGCGCGCTAACACGCGGCTCGCTCACCTTTGTGTCGCAGGCCGGTTTGAACGGCGGCATCAAAGAACGCTTTGGCCTGGCCAAGCCCCTGTCCGCTATCAACAACGTGCGCGGTATACGCAAACAACACATGCGCCTGAACAGCTATTTACCCACCATGGAGATCGACGCCCAAACCTACACTGTGCGCGCCGACGGCCAACTCCTGACCTGCGAGCCTGCCGTCAAATTGCCTATGGCACAACGTTACTTTTTGTTTTGAAATTCGTCATTGCGAGGCCGAAGGCCGTGGCAATCCAAGTCAATCGGCAGGCTTTTAAAAAGGAGTTTGGTTTCTGAGGCGTTGGCGTAAATCAACATACCATTGGGTGCGGGCTCTACATGGAGTTCGTCGCCTAGCGAAACCTTGAGCCGCTGGCACAAGGCTTCTGGAAGAATGATTCCGACCTCGCCATCTACTTCAATCAATTTCAGTTCAATCATTGAAACCTCCTTTGCTACTGCAACACTATAACTATGACAAGCCTCAAAGTATCCAAACTAATTCCCCAAGGCCAAGGCCTGGCGCCGGTCATGGTCAAGCGGGCGGCTACGCTGGAGTTGGACTGGGATGTTCGGCAAAAGAGCCGGTTTGAAGCCACCGATAGCGCCGGGCGCAGTATTGGTGTGTTCCTGCCGCGCGGTACGGTGTTGCGGGGCGGGGATGTATTGGTAACCAAGGACGGTTCGCTAGTGCGCACCATCGCTGCGCCGCAGGCGGTGCTGAAGATTACGCATTGCACGCAGCACGGAACGCCCTACGACTTGATACGCGCCGCCTACCACCTGGGCAACCGGCATGTGCCCATTGAGCTTAAGCCCGACCACCTGAAGATCGAGCCCGACCACGTGCTGGCCGACATGCTGCGCGCTATGCACTTGATCGTGCACGCAGTGGACGAAAGCTTTGAGCCTGAGAACGGCGCGTATGCCACGGGCGGGCACGGACATGGGCACAACCACGGCGGCCATAGCCATGGCGACCATGACCACGAGCACAAACACGAAGGCCATGACCACGCGCATGCACATGATGTCCAAGCGCATGACCATAAGCGCGAAGGCCATGATCACGACCACGGCCATTCGCACTAAGCGCGCACCCCATGCTTGATACCAGCCTCTTGCAGTTGATATGGCTGGCCTCGCCGGCCTTGCCTATCGGGGGGTTTTCGTATTCCGAGGGGCTGGAGGCGGCGGTGGATACCGGCTTGGTGCGCGACGAGCACGAGGCTGCAGCTTGGTTGGTAGAGCAATTGCAATTGGGCCTGGCGCGCGCCGAGCTGCCGGTGTTGGCGCAAGCCTGGCAGGCTTGGCATGACGGGGATGCAGAGGCCATTGAAGCGCTGAACGCCTGGGTGCTGCACACCCGCGAAAGCGCCGAGCTGCGCGCCCAGACCGAGCAAATGGGCCGCTCGCTGCTGGAATGGCTGCGCAACCACACCACCGCGCCGCCAGCGCACATCGCACAACTAGCCGCGCATAGCCCCAGCTACCCGGTAGCCTTTGCGCTAGCGGCTTACAGCACCCAAGCGCCGCAGCGCGCCTGCCTGCTGGCCTATGCCTTTGGCTGGGCCGAAAACATGGCGCAAGCGGCCATCAAATCGGTGCCGCTGGGCCAAAGCGCGGGCCAGCGCATCTTGTCCGCGCTCAGCGCCGCCATACCGCCTGCCGTGGACCATGCGCTGAGCCTGCCCGCTGGCGCGCAGCAATCGTTTTCGCCCATGCTGGCTATCTTGTCAGCGCAGCATGAAGTGCAATATTCCCGCCTGTTTCGTTCGTAAAAGTCCCTTAGAGAGAAGCCCCATGTCCGCACTGCACCACATCGCCCACCGCACCAAAAAACTGCCGCCCCTGCGCGTAGGCATAGGCGGCCCTGTCGGCTCGGGCAAAACCACTTTGCTGGAAATGTTGTGCAAAGCCATGCGCGACAAATACGACCTGGTGGCCATTACCAACGACATCTACACCAAAGAAGACCAGCGCCTGCTGACGGTGAGCGGCGCGCTGCCGCCCGAGCGCATCATGGGCGTGGAGACCGGTGGCTGCCCGCACACCGCCATCCGCGAAGATGCCTCCATCAACCTCGAAGCCATAGACCGCATGCTGGTGGATTTTCCGCAGGCCGACATTGTGTTTATCGAAAGCGGCGGCGACAACCTGGCCGCCACCTTCAGCCCCGAACTGTCGGACCTGACTATCTACGTGATTGACGTGGCAGCGGGCGAAAAAATCCCCCGCAAAGGCGGCCCCGGCATCACCAAGAGCGATTTGTTCATCATCAACAAAACTGACCTGGCCCCCTACGTAGGCGCCAACCTGGACGTGATGCACGCCGACACCACCCGCATGCGCAGCACCCCCAAAGGCCTGCGCCCCTTTGTCATGACCAACCTAAAAACGCTCAGCGGGCTGGGGGAGGTGGTGAGTTTTATTGAGACGAAGGGGATGTTGGTGGCCTAGTGCGCTGAGCGATGCAGCTTTTCTTGCAGCCAGACTTTGATGAGCGACTGGTAGGGCACGTCGCGCGCATTGGCCGCTACCTTGATGCCGTCGAGCAATCGACGCCCCGCCTCACCCAGCTCGCCAAGCCTGCGCCTCAGCCTCCGGCCACAGGTTGGGAAAGTAAAAGCGCAGTGCGTGCTGCGGTACGCCTAGGCGCACTTTGCCGTAGGGGGTGTCCGAAAGCAGTAGGCCGCGCTTAAGTAAGGCGGTGACTTGGGCGGTGGCTAGGCGTTCGCCCAGGCCGAGCATGGCTTTGAAGTCGGCACGCTCTAGGTCGGATTGGGTGGCAAACAAGTAGTGCAGGGCGCGCAGCGCTTCGCGCCGTACCCCTTGGCGCACGATTTGTTCTTCGTAGGCCAGGCAGGCAGCGATACGCTCTTTCATGCCAAGCGGCGCTAGCTGGCCGGCCATGAAGTCCACCTGGTCTATGCATACGTCCAGCACGTAGCCTATCCAGGCCAGCAGGCCCGCTTCGCTGACGTTGCCGCGCCCGTCGAGGTCGCCGGCGCGGGCTTCGTCGGCAGCGGCCAGGTGCGCGTAGTAAGCCGTTTGGGTGCGCGCAAACCCGCGCAAGGGGGACCACAGTCCGTTGCTAAGGCCCATGTGGCTGAGCACCAGGTGGCTGTGCAGCCGGGCGACGCGGCCATTGCCATCCACAAAGGGGTGTATCCAGGCCAGGCGTTGGTGTGCCGCTGCCATGGCCAGTACCTGCATTTCGCCACGCCGAACCTGGCCGTACACATCGGCCCACCGCTGCATAAAGGCGGGCAGCACTGCGGCCGTGGGTGCGGCATGGCGCCCTACGCTGACCTCGCGTTGGCGCATGCGCCCAGGCACTAATACAGAAGTGTCTTTGCCATCGCCTTGGTTGCGGTCGGCCTCGGGTAAGCGGGCAAATAGGTCTTGGTGGATATCGCACACCGTTTGCGGCGACCAGACTTGTTGCGCCGTCCATTGCGGCCCCAGGGTTTCCAACTGGGCTTCGGTGGCCATGTGTGCCAAGGCCAGGCGTTGGCGACGTGCTTTGTCCGCGTCTTGTGCGTAGTCTGCGCGCAGGGCTTGTTCGATTTCAAGTGGCAGTGTGTGCTGGCCTTCAATGCGGTTGGAGTAGTACGAGTTCATGGCCCGCAGCAACTGGCGCAGGCCCGGCAGCGCACCGGCCAGACTGGCCCCGGATAGACGGTCGGCCTTGCGGATGAGTTCGTGTGCCCGCTCCAAGGCGGGCCCCAGCCGCAGCTCGGACGGCAGCAGCGGCTCCATCTGCGAGGGATGGTCGTAAAGCGAGAATTTTTGCGACTTTGCCATGTGCTTTAAGTATATGACTCAAAACAATTTTATTGTATTAATGCGAGAATTTTTGCGACTTTTTATGCACCCGCTTAAACCCGCGAATTCGCCCGCACCAAGTCCACGGGCTGGCATGGGGTGGGGTGCTTGGGTCTGTGGGCGCTATGGCGCTGGCGGGCGTGTGGGCCGCAAATTGGGCAACCTCACTTTTTGCGCCTGGCCCCAGTCCAGGTGCACGGCGGAGTCGTGCGACTCCCAGTAAGCGCGCTCCTGCGCCTCGGTCTTGAACTTGGGTATGGCCTGCTTAGC
>JBBAPY010000190.1:0-6311 GCA_040400635.1 Rhodoferax sp. | reverse complement strand
GCTTTTTCAGCAGCGAGCTTTTTGCCATTGGGCGTGCGGCCCACGGCTTGTAACACCAGGTCGTACACCTGCGGCGCGGGGGCGGTGCCGCCGGGCTCGGCGCTCTCGAACGTGACTTCAATGCCTTCAGGCAATGCGCGTGCGCCCACCGTCTTGGTCTTGAGCATGATGTTGTCAAAGCGCTTGGCATTCATTTTTTGCCAGACTTTGACTAAGTCGCGGTCAGCGCCTTGCATCAGGCCGTCCATCATTTCCACCACGTCCAGGCGTGCGCCCAGCGTGCTGTAAACAGTGCCCATTTCCAGACCGATGATGCCGCCACCCAAAATGAGCATGCGCTTCGGAACACTCGCGAGTTCCAAAGCGCCCGTGCTGTCCACCACGCGCGGATCGTTCGGCATGAAGGGCAGACGCACTGCCTGGCTGCCTGCTGCGATGATGCAGTTTTTAAAGCCGATCACTTTTTTGCTGCCGGTTTTTCCTTGTGCGCTACCGCTGGTTTCTTCCACTTCAATGTGGTGGCTGCCCACAAACGCGCCGTAGCCGCGCATGGTGGTGACCTTGCGCATTTTGGCCATAGCGGCCAGGCCGCCAGTGAGCTTGCCCACTACTTTTTCTTTGTGGCCGCGCAGCTTGTCGATGTTGACCACCGGTTTGCCAAAGTCCACACCCAAATCGGCCATGTGGCTGACTTCGTCCATCACCGCTGCGACGTGCAGAAGGGCTTTGGAAGGGATGCAACCCACGTTCAAACACACGCCGCCCAAGGTGGCGTAGCGCTCGACGATGACCACGTTCAAGCCGAGGTCAGCGGCACGGAATGCAGCCGAGTAGCCACCGGGGCCACCGCCGAGCACGAGCACGTCGCATTCGATGTCGGCCGAGCCGCCGAAAGACGAGGCCGTGGGCGCAGGCACTGAGGCCGCAGGTGCGGCCGCGGCTGGTGCCGCTGTTGCCGCTGTTGCCGCTGGTGCCGCTACAGGCGCCGGAGCCGCCGAAGCTGCCTCGCCTTCGAGCATCAACACGACCGAGCCTTGCTTGACTTTGTCGCCCAGCTTGACTTTGAGTTCCTTGACCACGCCAGCGTGGCTGCAAGGAATTTCCATGGAAGCCTTGTCGCTCTCCACGGTGATCAGACTTTGGTCAGGTTTGACGGTGTCGCCCACCTTGACCATCAGCTCAATCACAGTAACTTCGTCGAAGTCGCCGATGTCAGGAACTTGGATATCAATCAATGCCATAAAAATTCTTTCGATGCGGGTCAGACAAATGACCCATGTGCCAGCGACAACCCACACAGAGTCATCACACTCAAGCAAACCAAATCAAAACGCAGTCCACGCTTAACCGAATCGGGCGCCGACCGAGGCCATTTCGCATCGCGGAGTGCACGCCTCATCCAGATCTTGGTCAAGACAATCCAAGTGCTTCCCACCATAAAAAAAGCCATCTTGATTGCGAACCAAGTGCTTCCGAGGTAGTAGCTTGTTGGTTTTGCCCACCAAAAAAGCATGCCCAAACCACTCAGCAACATGACGCCAGACATGGCGCCCGAAACCTTGTCCCACTTGCGGATCCGAATCACCACCGACTCATCCAGAGACGGCGATGAAATCAGACGATTTTTTTGAATACTGCTCGTGAAGAGCAGTATCCAGGCCAGCAAGTGAACAATTTTGACCAGCGTCATGTCACAGCAACACGCGACGGAAGTCGCCGAGGATTTGGCCCAGATAGGCATTAAAGCGCGCTGCAGAGGCGCCGTCGATGACGCGGTGGTCCCAGGTCAGCGACAAGGGCAGCATCAAGCGCGGCACAAACTCTTTACCGCTCCACACCGGCTCCATCTGGCTTTTGCACACACCCAGAATCGCCACTTCGGGCGCGTTGATGATAGGCGTGAAATAACGCCCACCAATACCGCCCAGGCTGGAAATAGTAAAAGTGGCGCCGCTCATTTCGGCGGGGCTTAACTTCCCTTCCCGGGCCTTCTTGGCCAGTTCGCCCATTTCCTGGCTGATTTGGAGCACGCCTTTTTTATCGGCATCTTTGAGCACCGGCACCATCAGGCCATTGGGCGTGTCGGCGGCAAAGCCAATATGCCAATAGTTTTTATAGACCAGCGCGTCGCCATCGAGGCTGCTGTTGAAGTCGGGGAATTTTTTCAGCGCCGATACGCAAGCCTTGATCAGGAAAGCCAGCATAGTGACTTTGACGCCGCTCTTCTCGTTCTCTTTGTTGGTAGCCACGCGAAAGGCTTCCAGCTCGGTGATGTCGGCATCGTCGTGGTTGGTGACGGCCGGAATCATGATGGCGTTGCGCAGCAAGTTGGCACCGCTGATTTTCTTGATGCGGCCGATCTCTTTGCGCTCGATGGGGCCGAACTTGGCGAAATCCACTTTCGGCCAGGGGATGAGTCCCAGCGCCGCTCCATCGCCACCCGACGCTGCCGGGGCATTGGCGGCCTGGGCTTGGGTTTGGGTGGCGCCAGCCATGACGGCTTTGGCAAAGGCGTGTACATCGTCTTGCGTAATGCGACCTTTGGGGCCGCTGCCTTTGACTTCACCAATCGGTACGCCCAACTCGCGCGCAAACTTGCGCACCGAGGGGGATGCATGCGGCAGGCCAGGCGCTGGAGTGCCGGGCACATGCGCGGCGGCGCCAGGCGCTGCTGCCACCACAGACACGGGCGCAGGTGTAGGAGCACTGGCGGCAGCTACAACAGGTGCGGCGGGCGCAGCCGACACGGGTGCCGGCGCTGGCGCGGGCACTGATGCAGATGTGACAGGCGCTGGCGGTGTAGCAGCCGCCGCACCCGCAGTCACTTCCAACATAACGACCGCCGAGCCTTGCTTGACCTTATCGCCCAAAGCGACCTTGATCGCGGTGACCACGCCAGCGGCTGCCGATGGAATTTCCATCGAGGCCTTGTCGCTTTCCACGGTGATGAGGCTTTGCTCTGCTTTGATGGTGTCGCCCACCTTCACCAGCAACTCAATAACCGTGACTTCGTCAAAGTCGCCAATGTCGGGAACCTGGATTTCAATATTTGCCATGGTGTGTCTCCCGGGTAATTACGCGTGCAGCGGGTTGATCTTGTCGGCTTTGATGCCGTACTTGGCAATCGCCTGCGCCACGGTGTCGGTAGTGACAGCGCCCTCTTCCTGCAAAGCCTTCAGAGCGGCCAGCACGATGTAGTGGCGGTTCACCTCAAAGTGCTCGCGCAGCTTGCTGCGGAAATCGCTGCGGCCAAAGCCGTCCGTGCCCAATACTTTGTACGCACGGCCCTTGGGGATGAAGGGGCGAATCTGTTCGGCATAGGCCTTCATATAGTCGGTTGCGGCAACCACGGGGCCGCTATGGCCTTCGAGTTGCTGGCTGACAAAAGACACGCGCGCGGTTTCCAGCGGGTGCAACATATTGAAGCGCTCGCAGTCCTGGCCTTCGCGTGTGAGTTCGTTAAAGCTGGGGCAGCTCCAGACATCGGCCTGCACGCCCCAGTCCTGCGCCAACAGCGCTTGCGCGGCAATCGACTCGCGCAAGATGGTGCCCGAGCCCAGCAACTGCACACGCGAAGCGCCTTTGTTGGCCTTGGTTTCGCTAGCGCCGGGTTTGCATAAATACATGCCTTTGATGATCTGCGCTTCGGTGCCCGCCGCCAGGCCGGGCATGGCGTAGTTCTCGTTTAGCAAAGTGATGTAATAAAAAACATTGTCTTGCTTTTCCACCATGCGCTGTAAGCCGTGGTGCATGATGACCGCTACTTCATGCGCAAACGTGGGGTCGTAGCTCAAGCAGTTGGGAATAGTGCCGGCCAGGATATGGCTGTGGCCGTCTTCGTGCTGCAAGCCTTCGCCGTTGAGCGTAGTGCGTCCCGAAGTACCACCGAGCAAAAAGCCGCGTGCCTGCATATCGCCCGCCGCCCAGGCCAGGTCGCCAATACGCTGAAAGCCGAACATCGAGTAATACACATAAAACGGAATCATGATGCGGTTGCTGGTGCTGTAGCTCGTGGCTGCCGCAATCCAGCTGCTCATGCCGCCCGCTTCGTTAATGCCTTCTTGCAGGATCTGGCCTTGCTTGTCTTCTTTGTAGTACATCACCTGGTCTTTATCGACCGGCGTGTATTGCTGGCCGTCCGGGTTGTAAATCCCGATCTGGCGGAACAAGCCTTCCATACCAAAAGTACGCGCCTCGTCTACCAAGATGGGCACCACACGCGGGCCTATGGCTTTGTCGCGCAGTAGCGTGGTCAGGAAGCGCACATAGGCTTGGGTGGTAGAAATTTCCCGGCCTTCAACCGTAGGTTCGATCACCGCTTTGAAGGTGTCTAAAGACGGCACGGTAAATTGCTCATCAGCCTTGACACGGCGGTGCGGCAAGTAGCCACCCAGGGCTTTACGTCGCTCGTGCAAATAGCGCATCTCGGGCGTATCGTCTGCGGGTTTGTAAAACGGGATTTTGGCCAGTTCGCTATCGGGAATCGGGATGTTGAAGCGGTCGCGGAAGGCCTTGATGTCTTCGTCCGTCAGCTTTTTGGTCTGGTGCACATTGTTCTTGCCCTCGCCGCTTTTACCCATGCCAAAACCTTTGACGGTTTTAATCAAGAGCACGGAGGGTTGTCCTTTGTGGTTGACCGCTTGGTGGTAGGCGGCATAGACTTTTTTGGAGTCGTGGCCGCCACGGCGCAATTCAAAAATCTCTTCGTCGCTCATGTGCTCCACCATCTTGGCGGTGCGCGGGTCTTTGCCGAAGAAGTGTTTGCGCACATAAGCGCCGTCGTTGGCCTTCATGGCTTGGTAGTCGCCATCGACTGTGTCCATCATGATTTTGCGCAGCGCGCCGTCTTTGTCGCGCGCCAAAAGCGGGTCCCAGCTGCTGCCCCAAATCAGCTTGATCACATTCCAACCCGAACCGCGGAATTCGCCTTCGAGTTCCTGGATGATTTTCCCGTTGCCACGCACCGGGCCGTCCAGGCGTTGCAAATTGCAGTTGATCACGAAGATCAGGTTGTCCAGCTTCTCGCGCGCGGCCAGGCCAATCGCGCCCAAGGACTCGACCTCGTCCATTTCGCCGTCGCCGCAAAACACCCAGACTTTGCGGTTTTCGGTATTGGCAATGCCGCGTGCGTGCAGGTACTTTAAAAAGCGCGCCTGGTAAATCGCCATCAAGGGGCCCAGACCCATGGACACCGTGGGGAACTGCCAGAACTCAGGCATCAGCTTGGGATGCGGGTAGCTCGACAAACCCTTACCGTCCACCTCTTGGCGGAAATTGAGCAACTGCTCTTCGCTCAAGCGCCCCTCCAGATAGGCGCGGGCATAAACACCTGGCGCTACATGGCCTTGGATAAATAAGCAGTCGCCGCCGTGGTTCTCGCTCTCGGCGTGCCAAAAATGGTTGAAGCCCGCGCCAAACAAACTGGCAAGCGAAGCAAAGGAACCGATGTGTCCACCCAGATCGCCGCCGTCGGCCGGGTCGTGGCGGTTGGCCTTAACCACCATGGCCATCGCGTTCCAACGCATATAGGCGCGCAGGCGCTCTTCGATTTCCAGGTTGCCCGGTGCGCGTTCTTCGTGGTCGGGCTCAATCGTGTTGACATAGCCGGTGGTGGCCGAGAAAGGCATATCAATGCTTTTTTGGCGGGCATGTTCCAGCAGTTGCTCCAGCAAGAAATGCGCGCGCTCTGGGCCTTCGGCCTCAATGACGGCAGACAGAGCGTCCATCCACTCCCGGGTTTCCTGGTTATCGATGTCACTGCCGATACCCATAGGTAAGGGCGTAGCGTTGTTTTGCGCTGTGCTTGTCATGGCGTCTCCTGCTGGTGTGGTGCGTCTAGCGTACAGGATTGGAATTCTCGCACAACTTTACCAAAATTTCAAATTGTGCTTTTGTATTTTGTAATATGAAATATTATCAGCGAAGGGCATAGGCTTCTCAGCGGGCTCTACACTCACCCGATGTCCAACGCCGACACCTTTTCGCTGCCCGCCGACCCGGACCTTTCCACGGTCAAGCGGGCCAGGCGCTGGTGGCGCCGGCTCTCGCCACAGCGCCAGGACCGGGTGGCCATGCTGGCGCCGCTGGCCGCCGTGGTCTTGTTTATGGCAGCCATTGTTTCGGCACTGCTGTATCTGCAAATGGAAGAGGCCGACCGCGAGCAGGAAGGCGTGCGCCGCGACGTGGAATACACCCAGCAGCAACTTCGCTTGCGGCTACTGGAGCGGCAAGAACAATTTGGCGCACTGGGGCGGGAGTTAAGCAGCCAGGAGCTGGACGCGCGGGGTTTTCGCCTGCGGGTGATAGCCCTG
>JBBAPY010000189.1:0-6317 GCA_040400635.1 Rhodoferax sp. | reverse complement strand
AGGCAGCAGGCGCACTTCGGGCACCGGGTACAGGCTGCGCTGGCTGTCCGGGTCAAAGGTGCGGATGCTGTCGATCTCGTTGTCAAACAAATCCACCCTGAATGGCACTTGCGAGCCCATGGGAAACAAGTCGATCAAGCCGCCGCGCACCGCGTATTCGCCGGGACTGACTACTTGCGTGACATGGCTGTAGCCGGCCAGCGTGAGTTGCGCTTTGAGCTTGGCCTCGTCCAGCTTTTGCTTGGCCTTAAATTCAAAGGTATAGGCCGCCAAAAAGCGCGGCGGCGCCAGGCGGTAGAGCGCGGTGGTGGCCGGCACCAGCACCACATCGACGCCTTGGGCCTTGTCGCGTTGGCTGATACGCCAGAGTGTGGCCAGGCGCTCGCTGATCAAATCCTGGTGCGGCGAAAAGCTGTCGTAGGGCAGGGTCTCCCAGTCCGGAAACAAGGCGCAGCGCAGATCGGGCGCAAAGAAGCTGATTTCTTCGAGCAGGCGCTGGGCATCGGTAGCGTCGGAGGTGACGATGGCGGTGATGCGACCCGCGGCCTTTTCGCGCTCGGCCAGTTGTGCCAGCAAAAGCGCGTCGGCAGAACCGGGCGGACGCGGCAGGATGAATCGTTTTCCGGTGGCTAGCGAGGGCAGGTGCATGGGGTGGCAAAAATACGAAAACCCCCGTGCGCCCAGGTGGGGGGTGTACGGGGGTGAAAACATCGAACAGCCCTGATTTTAGAATGGCCCGCATACCATGACCGCCACCCCCGCCAATGCCACCGCCCTCTTGAGCGATTTCGCCCCCACAGACCCCGCTACCCCACCGCGCTGCTTTGTGCTGGTGCCCTGCGCGGGTGCGGGTAGCCGGGCCGGCACCGCCCAGCCCAAGCAGTACCAGTCGTTGGCCGGCCAGCCCATGGTGATGCACACCCTGGCCGCTTTGGCGGCGGTGCGGCGCGTGGCAGGTGGCCTGGTGGTCTTGTCCCCCGGCGATGGCTTTGCCTGGCCACAAAGCCCGGCCTGGCCCGCGCCCTTTGAGCGCGTGCCCTGTGGCGGCAGCACGCGGGCACAAAGTGTGTTCAACGGATTAAAGGCTTTGCAGGCGCGCGGTGTGCGCCCTTCTGACTGGGTGTTGGTACATGACGCGGCCCGCTGTCTCATCACCCCCGCGCTGGTGGACAGCCTGATCGACGCCTGCCTGCCAGATGCTTGCGGCGGCTTATTGGCCTTGCCGCTGCCCGACACCCTGAAGAGCGAAAGCGGCAGGCGGGTGCAGGCCACCGTGCCGCGCGAGGACAAGTGGCTGGCCCAAACGCCCCAAATGTTCCGCTTAGCCGATTTGCACGCCGCCTTGGCCGCCACCGCCGCCAGCGGCTTTGCCGGTGTGACCGACGAAGCCAGCGCCATGGAAATAGCCGGTCACCACCCCTTGCTGGTGGCGGGCAGCGCGCACAATTTCAAAGTCACCTATCCGCAGGACTTTGCGCTGGCGCAAGCGGTTTTGGCGATACGGGCGCAGGCCCAGGGCTGAAACCAATCGTGCTGTGGTACTTGATAGTTCGTATTTAATGAAGCATACTCAGCAAGTATGTTTAGGAAAAATGCCATGACAAGTATGGATGTGACGGTTGCCGAACGCGGGCAAATTGTGATCCCCAAAGAGGCGCGCGATGCCATGGGCCTCAAACCTGGCGCCAAGCTTCAATTGCGCATGGAGGGCGGGCGCCTGTGGATAGAGAAAAAAGTGGCTTTAGACCTCAGTCGCTGGATTGGCGCGGCACAGGACGACGGATTGACCAGCGAGCAGGCTTTGTCCGAACTGCGTGGGCGTCCGGTGCCCTGGACCGATAAGGACGCTAAAGCGTGAAAACCGCTGTGGATTCCAGTGTCTTGTTTGACATTGTGAAAGCTGCGCCAGGTGCAGCCAAGGCGCAGGCGGCCCTGGAGACGGCCTTGATGCGGGGCAGTTTGTGTGTCTGCGCGGTCGTGGTGGCCGAACTCGGGCGCTATTTCAGCCAGGCGCAGGATTTACAAGACTTCCTGGCCGATTGCCAGATCGACTATGACCCCATCGGCGTGCAAGCGGCCATGGAAGCGGCCCGCATCATGCGCGAATACGCCAAAAACAAAGGCCCGCGCGACAGGGTTGCGCCGGATTTTTTAATCGGTGCCCATGCGCTGGTGCAGACCGATGCCCTGCTCACCAATGACAGCGGTTTTTTCCGGCATTACTTTGCCAAGTTGGAGGTCATCACGCCCGAGGGCCTTGCCTAAATGCGCTCCATAGCCGCCGCATACAACCTCAACCCAAGTAGCAAGGAAGGCTTATGACTATTCGAATCGGCGAAGGCTGGGATATCCATGCTTTGGTTGAGGGCCGCGCGCTCATGCTCGGTGGGGTGCAGGTGCCGTACAGCAAAGGCCTACTTGGCCATTCGGATGCAGATGCTTTGCTGCATGCGATCACCGATGCGCTGTTTGGCGCTGCGGGCCTGGGCGACATCGGCACGCATTTCCCAGACACTGATGCGGCCTTCCAAGGCGCTGACTCTGCGGTCTTGCTCGCTGAGGCTGCGCGTCGCATTCGCGAAAAAGGCTATCTGATTGGCAATGTGGACAGCACCATCATCGCCCAAGCGCCCAAACTCGCGCCACATATTGGCGCGATGCGCGCGCGGATTGCCGACATTTTGGGCATCGCGCCGGACTGTGTGAACGTCAAAGCCAAGACCGCCGAAAAAATGGGGCCGGTGGGCGAGGGCTTGGCGATAGAGGCGCGGGCTGTGGTGTTGTTGCAGGGGGTGTGAGCGCTGTGACTTACTGCAGCAATGCGTGCCACCTAAAGTATAAAAATGGCAATTGAAGTCGCCACGCAGCGTCTTGCGCGCAATGGGTTTAAGTGTTTCACGCGAAGCACTTATTTACTGAATTATGAAACTTGGAACTACGATGCGGCGGCAAATTTATAGAAGCACATTGGCATTAGCCGTACTTTTCATCAGCGCCTGCGGCGGCGGGTCGAGTAGTACCGATGGTTCAGGCAGTGGGATCACCGTAACTGTACCGGGTGCACCTGTCGGTGTGTCCGCTAGCGCAGGCAATGCTGCGGCCGCTGTGAGTTTTAGCGCGCCCTCGTCCAACGGCGGAGCCACGATCAGCGGTTACACGGCGTCCTGCGTCAGCGGCGCATCGGCTGCAATAAGTGCCATGGGAAGCGTCAGCCCATTAACGGTTTCCGGCTTGACCAATGGCCTCGCCTACACCTGCAGTGTCATTGCGAGCAACAGCGCAGGCAATAGCGCGGCTTCTGCATCGGCGACGGTGACGCCCTCGGCGCCGACATCGGGCGCCAGCGTGAGCTACTCCACCCCCGCGCCTTTTGTGAACGCGGTGCAAACCAATTACGCACCGGGATCGCTCACGCCGATCAGTGCCTTGAGCAACAGAGGGCGCTACCTGATATCGGATACATCCACCGGCGGGAGTGACGCAAATTTCCTGACCATCGTGGACCCGTACAGTGCCACAGCGGGCTACGGCGCAAGTGCTGAAAAAATTCCCTTAAGCAATGCAAGTTACAAAGATTATTTGTCCAAGTTGGTACAACTAGTGGCGCAGAGCGATGGTTTTTACCGTCTGGATTCCCATCTGCATCCCAATAATTCCGTAGATGCGCGTTCAGAAGATGCGTATCAACTGAAGTTTCGCAACAACTTCGGTAAGGTGTCCTCCAAGTATGGCTATGTAACCTTCAGCTACGACAACAGCACGAAAAAATTACAGGCTAAAAAGAGGTATCTGTATGACCTTGTCATCGCCAGCAGCACTGGCACAGCGAGCTACACCCTCGACGCCAATTTCGCGGCTAGTGACTACTACGTCAAGCTGAGCGGTACGAGCTTTAGTTTGGTAGCTGGCGCGGCCAATGCGACGCCCTTGTACTTTTTCAATTCACCGCTGGACCTGGGAATTCCAACATTTATGAATCCTAAACCCGTGGGGTTTGTTGCCAATTCAGCCGCGCCTTTCAAGATCAACGACCGAGCAGCGACCTTGTTAAGCAGCATCACCAACAGCGTGAATGCGACATACCAAAGCCAAGTCAGTGCGCCGGGGACTGATGCCACGACCAAGGCCTCTGCCGATACCATGTTGGCAAGCATCAAAACTGCATTGAATGCGAATGCTGAGTCCTTGCGATATGCACCTGCTCTTTATTCCGCTTTCCGCGACGGTGCGCTGCGCACCAAGCTTGTCAGTGATGGTATTGCAGACGGAACACCTGGGCAAAACATGGTGCCCTATGTGTATTTCACCAACGAAAAAGATACTGCTGGCAAGTACCATCCTTTCATGATCGTGGTCAGTTACGGCAACCAGTCCTCACCCAATGGCTTGAAGGATATTCCCAGACCGCCAGGGGATGGCCTCGGACCGAGTTATGAGACCCAAGCGGTGACACGTTTTTCCAATCTGGAAGCCTACATCACAGCTATACCTATGAAAGATTACGGCCGAGTCAACGTGGTGGCGGACAACCCGCTTACCCGCAGTCTCTGGAGTGACGTCAGCGGGACGGTAAACGGACGAAGCGTTTCCAAAGACGTTTATAGCTATGCAGATACCGCCGACAACGGCTTGTTAATCGACGGCTCGGTCATGTTCCCGCTGTTCAACAACACGCTGATGCCATCGCACCTGTTGGGAGAGTTATCGGCCAGTGGCTGCCATGTCGGGCGCGGGGGTGGTGGACCCCATTGTCATGCGGACGGCTACCAGTCGGGTTACGCACTGGCTTTGTATAACGACGGTGATTACCTCAATAAGACACATCCGCCGCTAATCGGCTTTGGCTATGACGGCATTGCCCTGTTCGGCATTTACCGGAGCACTGACACTGCCATGTTGGGGTATAGCATCCCGCTGGACGGCTTTGGTGCGCATGACCATGACGGTATCGGCTACCACTACCACGCCCATACCGTGCCGGACTATCAGCCTGACGCCAGCGCCGATACCAAAGACAAATCTATGCTCCATGTGCTCATGAAAGGCGCCTACATCGGCAAGACCGCATCTATCCCGTTTTTCAGGCAAAACTCCAGTTTCAATACCAACAAATACCTCGGTGGGACGGTTGCGCCCTAAGAAGTCCGGTGCCTTCCTGTCGCGCAGGCGTATGCTGCTTGCCGCTGGAGCGGGCCTGGGGATTACGGGCTATGGAAATTTTGCGTTCGGACAAACTACAGTGCATCCCAACGCACTGACTATTGCACATGAAGATGGCAATATGCTGGTATTTCAATTCAGCTTGAACCTGCCGCAAGTGCTGCACCAGTTGCTGTCTCCCAGCACGCCTTTCTCCGCATTTTTGCAAAGCTACGCGCACATGCCGCCTGCTACGTGGGCTGCGGCCCTGCAAAAAGGCAAAGCCAAGCTGGAGGCGAACTGGGTGTTGACTTTGCCCGGGGGCCGTCCTATCCGCTTGCAATCTTGGCAATGGCCGGACCCCGATGCGATTGCGCAAAGCCTCAAGGCGCAGGAGCTGATCCTCCAGATGGCGGAGCAGTCACGACCGCATCTGGACCCGGTACGGGTGCTAGCGCGCTTGCAGACGCCTGGGCCTATCCATCAAGCGCAGTTGCAACTGCCTTCGGCCCTGTATCCGATAGAGGTCACCATAAAAACCGACACTTTCTGGCTGACCTCTCAGATACCCTTGGCCAGGGTCACGCTCCCCTAGCTGGGCGCTAGAAAGGCCTATTGCGCCGCCCAGCCACCATCCATATTCCAGGCCACGCCGCGGACATTGTCAGCCGCGGCCGAGCATAAAAACACGGCCAGTGCGCCCAGCTCTTCGGGCGTAGTGAATTGCAGCGAAGGCTCTTTTTCCGCCAGTAATTGGCGCTTGGCTTCTTCATTGCTGATGCCCAGCGCGGCCGCTTTGGCATCGACTTGTTTTTGCACCAGCGGCGTTAACACCCAGCCGGGGCAAATCGCGTTGCAGGTCACGCCGCTAGTGGCGTTCTCCAGTGCGGTCACCTTGGTCAAGCCCACCAGGCCGTGTTTGGCAGCGACATAGGCAGACTTTTCGGAAGAGGCCACCAGGCCATGTACCGAGGCGATGTTGAGGATGCGGCCCCAGTTACGCACCTGCATGCCGGGCAGGGCAAAGCGGCTGGCGTGGAAAGCACTACTCAGATTGATGGCGATCACCGCATCCCAGCGCTCGGGCGGAAAATTTTCTACGCGGGCCACATGCTGTATGCCTGCGTTGTTCACCAAAATATCCACACCGCCAAACGTGGTCTCGGCGTGGCGCACCA
>JBBAPY010000188.1:0-6325 GCA_040400635.1 Rhodoferax sp. | reverse complement strand
TTTGGCGTCATGCGTACGCGCCAGGGCGGCGAACGCGAAGTGGCGATCAAGGTGCTGCGCCCGGGAATGCTTGCGGCGATTGACCAGGATTTGGCGCTAATGCGCTGGATGGCCAACTTTATCGAGCGCTGGTCTGACGATGGTCGGCGCCTCAAACCGCGCGAAGTGGTGGCTGAGTTCGATAAATACCTGCACGACGAGCTGGATCTGATCCGCGAGGCTTCCAGCGCCGCGCAGCTGCGCCGCAATATGGAAGGCCTGGATCTGGTCTTGATTCCTGAAATGTTTTGGGACTTGTGCACCACCGATGTGCTGGTCATGGAGCGCATGCATGGTCTGCCTATAAGCCAGGTGGACGCGTTGCGCGCAGCCGGCGTGGACATCCCCAAGCTGGCGCGCGACGGGGTGACTTTGTTTTTTACCCAGGTATTTCGGGACGGCTTTTTCCACGCCGATATGCACCCGGGCAATATCCAGGTGAGCGTAGCGCCGGCCACCTTGGGCCGCTATATTTCGCTGGACTTTGGCATAGTTGGCTCGCTGACCGAGGTGGACAAAGAATATTTAGCGCAAAATTTTGCGGCCTTTTTCCGGCGCGACTACAAGCGGGTGGCGCAACTGCATATAGAGTCAGGCTGGGTTCCTGCGGCCACCCGTGTCGATGAGTTGGAGGCGGCCATCCGAGCGGTGTGCGAGTCCTATTTCGATCGGCCTCTGAAGGAAATTTCACTGGGTATGGTCTTGTTGCGCTTGTTTCAGACTTCACGCCGCTTCCAGGTGGAAATCCAGCCGCAACTGGTTTTGCTGCAAAAAACCTTACTGAACATTGAGGGGCTGGGCCGCCAGCTTGACCCGGATCTGGACCTGTGGGCCACCGCCAAGCCGTTTTTGGAAAAGTGGATGGGCGACCAGGTGGGACCGCAAAAGCTCTGGTCCGAAATCAAAAAGCAGGCACCGCAGTACGCCAAGGTCTTGCCGCAGCTGCCTGTGCTCCTGCACCAGTACCTGCAACAAAGCCCGCAGGATGCGCTACAACGTGAATTATTGGCCCGTTTGCTGGCGCAGCAGCAGCGCACCCATGGCTTTTTACAAGCCGTGGTGTATGGCTTGGGTGGTTTTATTCTGGGCGCACTGCTGACGCTGGCGCTGGCGAAAGGGTATTTCTGGCACTAGGCAAACTATAATCGTAGGCTTTGCCACCCGCCCGCCAAAGGCTTTTTTCCATGCCTATTTACGCCTACAAGTGCAGCGCCTGCGGATTTGCCAAGGACGTTTTGCAAAAAATCTCCGACGCGCCTTTGAGCGATTGCCCCAGTTGTGGCCAGTCTGCGTTTCAAAAACAACTGACTGCCGCCGGCTTCCAACTGAAGGGCACGGGCTGGTATGTCACTGATTTCCGGGGCGGCAAGGCAGAGGCCCCGGCGGCGGGTGACAGCGCTGCGGCAAGCAAATCCGAGTCTGATGCGGGCGCTACCAATGCCAGCACGCCGGCCGCCACAGACGCTCCTGCCCCTGCGACCGCCGCCACCCCTGCGGCGCCTGCTTCCAGCCCCCCCGCTGTGACCAACGCCGCGCCGGCGGCCTCGGCTTGAGCGCCGCGTCTAAGTCTTCTGCTACCTGGGGTTTTAAAGTGCCATTCAAAAAATACCTGCTGACCGGATTGATGGTGTGGCTGCCGCTGGCCATCACCATCTGGGTGTTGCTATGGATGATGAATGTGCTCGATGGCTTATTCGGTCAGTTATTAAATGCCATGTCGGCAGTCAGCTCCGACCAGTTCGGCGCATCGCTGGAGAAGCTGCGCCACATTCCCGGTTTGGGTGTGGTACTGGTGCTGGGCTTTATGTTGCTGACCGGCGCCTTGGTGTCCAATGTGGCAGGCCGCTGGTGGCTCAAGCAGTGGAACCGTATGTTCACCCACATACCGGTCGTCAAGTCGATCTACAACAGTGTGAAGAAAGTGTCTGACACGCTGTTCTCCAGCAATGGCAATGCGTTTCGCACAGCCTTGCTGGTGCAGTTTCCACGCCAGGGAAGCTGGACAATTGCCTTTCAAACCGGCGTGCCTGATGGCGAAGTGGCCAGCCATTTGCCCGGCGACCTGATCAGCGTTTATGTTCCCACCACGCCCAACCCGACCGGCGGCTATTTTCTTTTGCTGCCGCGCTCGGAGGTGATCGAACTGGAAATGAGTGTGGACGAAGCACTGACCTACGTTATTTCGATGGGCGCGGTGTCGCCGACGGCGCGCAGTCTGCCTTCGGACCACGGCCCTGCAACTTAAATCCCTACTTCACTGCCCCGCTAGGGGATGGAAAACACACCATGGCAATGCGCTCTCACTATTGCGGTCTTGTGACCGAAGCCTTAATGGGCCAAACCGTTTCATTGTGCGGATGGGTCAACCGCCGGCGCGACCATGGCGGCGTGATTTTCGTGGACCTGCGGGACCGCGAAGGCTATGTCCAGGTGGTTTGCGATCCGGACCGCCCCGAAATGTTCAAGACTGCCGAAGGCTTACGCAATGAATTTTGCGTGCAAGTGAAAGGTCTGGTACGCGCGCGCCCCGATGGCACGGTCAATGACAGCCTGAAAAGCGGAAAAATCGAAGTTTTGTGCCAGGAATTGACTGTGCTCAACCCTTCGGTGACGCCGCCTTTCCAGATTGACGAGGACAATTTGTCCGAGACTACACGCCTGACGCACCGCGTTTTGGACCTGCGCCGTCCCTATATGCAAAACAATTTGATGCTGCGTTACCGCGTGTCGATGGAAGTGCGTAAATTTTTGGATGCCAATGGTTTTGTAGATATTGAGACTCCCATGCTTACCAAGAGCACGCCCGAAGGCGCGCGCGACTACCTGGTTCCCAGCCGGGTTCACGACGGCCAGTTTTTTGCGTTGCCGCAATCGCCTCAGTTGTTCAAGCAATTGCTGATGGTGGCCGGTTTTGACCGCTACTACCAGATCACCAAATGCTTTCGCGATGAAGACCTTCGTGCCGACCGCCAGCCCGAATTCACGCAAATTGATATCGAAACATCCTTTCTCGGCGAAGAGGAAATTCGCGATATGTTCCAAGGCATGATTGCCACGGTCTTCAAAAACACCATTGGCGTGGACTTGGGTAACTTCCCGGTAATGCGCTACGCCGACGCGATGTATATCTATGGTTCGGATAAACCGGATTTGCGTGTGAAACTGCAATTTACCGAAATGACCGACGTCATGAAAGACGTGGACTTCAAGGTGTTTTCGGGCGCAGCGACTATGAAGGGCGGGCGCGTGGTGGCGCTGCGCGTACCTGGCGGCTCAATGGAAGGCGGTGGTATCAGCCGCGGTGAGATTGACGCCTATACCGAGTTCGTCAAAATTTACGGCGCCAAGGGCCTGGCCTATATCCGGGTCAATGAAGTGGCCAAGGGCCGTGACGGTTTGCAAAGCCCGATCGTTAAAAATATCCATGATGCGGCGCTTGCCCAACTGATGGAGCGTACCGGCGCACAAGATGGGGATTTGATTTTCTTTGGCGCTGACAAAGCCAAAATCGTGAACGATGCGATCGGGGCTTTGCGTTTGAAGATCGGGCACAGCGATTTTGGCAAGAAGCAAGGATTATTCGAAAAAGGTTGGGCGCCTCTGTGGGTGGTGGACTTTCCGATGTTCGAATTCGACGAGGAAGCGCAGCGCTACACGGCCACCCACCACCCGTTTACCGCGCCCAAAGATGGTCACGAAGACTGGATGGTTACCGCGCCTGAAAAATGCATTTCCAAAGGCTATGACATGGTCTTGAACGGATGGGAAATGGGCGGCGGCTCGGTGCGTATCCACCGTGCCGATGTGCAGCAAAAAGTGTTTGACGCACTCAAAATCACACCGGAAGAAGCGCAGCTGAAATTTGGCTTTTTGCTCGATGCATTGCAATACGGCGCACCCCCGCACGGTGGCCTGGCCTTCGGTTTGGACCGTATCATCACCCTCATGACTGGCGCGGAATCCATTCGCGATGTGATTGCCTTCCCCAAAACCCAGCGTGCCCAGTGTTTGCTCACGCAAGCGCCCAGTCCGGTGGACGAAAAGCAGTTACGTGAGTTGCATATCCGCTTGCGCAATCTGGACGCGGTTAAGGCCTGACAAGGCCGCGCTGATCGTTTCGCTTCACAGGCCCATGATGCGGCGGTAGGCCCGGCGCGTCGGCTCCGATACGGCTTGCAGCAGTTGGGCGTAGCGGGTCTGGTGCCGCGCCAACATGCGCGCCGAAGCCACCCAGCGCGATTTGCAAAACCAATGGCAACTGTGCTGCATCAAGAGTAACTCCGCCGTTAAGCAAAAGGCCCGGTCGCGCGCGGGCAGATCAGCCGTGTTGGCCATCACGCGACTGATACCGTCGCCGTGTACTTGCAGGATGTCGTGCAGACTGAAGGTGTAGGCAGGCAGCCAGCGCGTGGCCAGCGGCAGGCTCAGGGGCAGCGTGCTGGCACGCAAGCGGCGCGGGTCAGCTTCGGCCGCCAAATCTTTCAGCAGGCTTTGGAATTGATGCTCCAGTTGGTTTTCGGTTTGGGTCAGCATGGACCAAATGCTTTGGCGTCGGTCCGCCTCCTTCTCGCCCATAGCGCGCAAATAGCCGTCCACCAGGGTTTGCATCAGGCTCTCAATCTGGTAGCGTCGCAGAAATCTGCCCAGTACCAGAACACGGCGGCGCTGCTCCAGCGAATTGCGCATTTGCAGGCTGAAGGCGAGTACCGCGAAAAAAACCAGGACATTCATGGTGGTGTAGTGCCTTAGAGGGCACCTATTCTTGGGGATGCTCGGGCAAGTGTAGCGATTGCTCTGGCCGCTGCCGGGCCTGTGACAGAGGCGGCAGGCACAATGCGGCCTGTACCACCACTTATGCGCCCCGCCTTGAAAATTCCCCAATCCGTGCTGGTGGTGATCTATACCCCGTCCTTGCAGGTCTTGCTAATCCGCCGGGCCGAGTCCGATCCGGCGGCGCCGGCCTTTTGGCAGTCGGTAACGGGCAGCAAAGACCACCCTGACGAATCCTATGAGGAAACCGCCGTACGAGAGGTCGCCGAAGAAACCGGCATCGACTGCGGCTGTGGCTCGTTGCTGCAGGGCCATCTGCGCGATTGGGCGCTGGAAAACGTGTACCCCATCTACCCGCGCTGGCTGCACCGCTACGCGCCAGGTGTGGTCTTTAACACCGAGCAGGTGTTCGGTTTGCAGGTGCCAGAGGGCACCGTGGTGCAGATCAATCCGCGGGAACACACCGCCTGGCAGTGGCTCCCCTTTGCAGAAGCGGCGGCACTGTGTTTTTCGCCTTCTAATGCCGAGGCCTGTTTGCTGCTGCCACGATTTGCAGCCTGAGAGCGCGCCGATGCCATCTGTTTTTCGTGTGGTGAGCTACAACATCCATAAAGGGGTACGGGGCGTGGGTCCGGCGCGGCGTCTGGAGATTCACAATCTGCGCCAGGCGATTGGGCGCCTTGATGCGGATTTGGTGTGTTTGCAGGAGGTGCGTAAGCTCAACCGGCGCGAGGAGCAGTTTTTTGCGCACTGGCCCGACCAGGGTCAGGCCGACTTTCTGGCCCCTCAGGACCATACGGCGGTGTACCGCAGCAATGCGATTACGCGCCACGGAGAGCACGGTAATGCCTTGCTCTCGCGCTGGCCCGTGTTGGCGCACCAACACGCCGATATCTCGGACCATCGCTACGAGCAGCGTGGGCTATTACATAGCGAAGTCGATGTGCGCGGGCAACGCGTGCATGTATTGGTGCTGCATTTGGGCTTGATGCGCGGCGGGCGTATGCGTCAGTTGCAGCAAGTGTGCGAATACGTCAGCCGCGACATCGCTGCCGACGCGCCGGTCATAGTGGCCGGCGATTTCAATGAGTGGAACGCCAGCGTGCGCACGGTATTGGGCAACGTGGGCTTGGAGGCGCCGGCGCATCACCATTTGCCTACTTTTCCTTCTGCCTTGCCTTTGCTGGCCCTGGACCATATTTACACCCGCGGTCTTCAGTGTTTGCGACAGCACGTGCCCCACGGCCCGCACTGGGCGCGCATGTCGGACCATTTGCCTATCGTTGCCGAGTTTGTGCTGCCGGGCAATGCGCCGTCATGAACGCGGTGCATTTGCGTGCGCGCCACCGCCTGCAATTGCTGCAAGGTGCGAAGGAGTTGTTCGAGGCCATGGTGCATGCCATTGAGCGCAGCATCCACGAGGTACGCCTGGAAAGTTATATTTTTGCCTTTGACGCGCAGGGCCAGGCGGTGGCTGCGGCGCTGGAGCGGGCGGCGCTGCGCGGCGTGCAGGTCT
>JBBAPY010000187.1:0-6333 GCA_040400635.1 Rhodoferax sp. | reverse complement strand
CGCGCATCACGGTTACCTGGTCGCACAGGGCCAGCACTTCTTTGAGTTTGTGGGTAATCAAAATCACCGTGCTTCCCTGTGCGCGCAACTGGCGCAACACGGCAAACAATTGCTGGGTTTCCCGCGGCGTTAACACGGCAGTGGGCTCATCCAAAATCAGGATGCGGGCGCCGCGGAACAAGGCTTTCAAAATTTCCAGACGTTGGCGGTCGCCGACGGCCAAATCGGCCACCATGGCATCGAGTGCAATGCGCAGCCCGGTGGACTGCATCAAGGCCTCCAACTGCTGGCGCACCGGCGCGCTGGCGCTGGGCAAATGCCAGTGCGGCTCGGCGCCCAGCATCACGTTTTCCAGCGCGCTCAGGGTTTCGACCAGCATGAAGTGCTGGTGCACCATGCCAATACCGCAGGCGATCGCGTCTTGGGCATTGCGAATTTGCACCGGCTTGCCAAAGACCTCGATGCGGCCACTATCTGGGGGGTACATACCGTAGAGCACCGACATCAGCGTGCTCTTGCCGGCGCCATTTTCACCAATCAGGCCGTGCAAGGTGCCTTGCGCCACGGTGAAGTTCACCTCCACGCTGGCCAGCACATCGCCAAAGCGCTTATGGATGCCGGTCATCTGCAAGGCCGCCAGCGTTGGCACCCCGGCCACCTCGGCCGGGGCTAGCGAACTTACAGCTTGCAAGCGTTATCGGCCATGTAGTCGGCCACTTTAATTTTTCCGCTGATGATGTCGGCCTTGGCGGCGTCGACTTTTTTCTTCATATCCGCGTTGACCAGCTTGGCATTGTTGTCATCCATGGCGTAATCCACACCGCCTTCTTTGAGGCCCAGAATCGACAGGCCGGGCTTGTGCGCCATAGCCACGTTATAGACCGCCACATCCACACGCTTGAGCATGGAAGTGAGCATGGTGCCCGGCTGCAAATGGTTTTGGTTGCTGTCCACGCCAATGGCCAACTTCCCGGCGTCTTTGGCAGCTTGGTAAACACCCATGCCAGTGCCGCCCGCTGCGGCAAAAATCACATCAACGCCTTGGGCAAACTGGGCTTTGCTGAGTTCGCCACCGCGCGTGGGGTCGTTCCAGGCTGCGCCTGTGGTGCCAGTCATATTCGCCGTGACCGTGGCTTTGGAATTACCGAACAAAGCGCCTTGGCGGTAGCCGCATTCAAACTTACGGATCAGCGGGATATCCATGCCGCCGACAAAACCGACCTTGCCGCTTTTGCTGGCCATTGCCGCCATCACCCCGACCAAAAAGCTGCCTTCCTGCTCTTTGAAAACTACTGACTGCACATTAGGCGCATCCACCACCATGTCCACAATAGCAAATTGCAACTTAGGGAATTCTTTGGCTACTTTTTCGATGCTCGATGCCTGTGAGAAACCAACGCCAATAATCGGGCTGGCGCCTTTTTCTGCCATACGGCGCACGGCTTGCTCGCGTTGCGATTCATTGCCGATTTCGAACTCCAGGTATTTCTTGCCGGTGTCTTTAGCCCACTTTTGCATGCCGTTATAGGCCGCTTCATTAAAGGATTTGTCGAACTTTCCGCCAATGTCGTAAATGACGGCCGGCTCGGCCAGCGCGGGGATGGCCGCAGCCATAGATAAGGCCAGCATGCTGACTTGGAAAACATGAGCAGTGCGCATAAATAATGTTCCTAGCGAAGAGGGGTTCAATAAAAAGCACGCCCATTGAGGGGCATGCCAAGCTTAAGTGCCTCAGCGCTTTGGCGATTGCAAAGCACCGTGGCAACGAATCATCATACGTGAGCCCAGGGGCTGCCGCAAGCGGACGGGCAGCCAATTTCCTGACGATTGATCTACACTCCTACGCAGCTGTGCGCAGCGCCCACAGGTCTGCGCATATTGGCGTACACGTTGTGAAAGATTTTTTCCATGGTGCTCATAGCAGGATCGGCCAATCTGGATTTTGTAGTGCGCGCACAGCATATTCCAGCGCCGGGCGAAACTGTCCTGGGCCGCGATTTGCAAATCTTTCCCGGCGGAAAAGGCGCCAACCAAGCGGTGGCCTGTGCGCGGGCCGGTGGCGTACCTACAGCCATGGCGCTGGCGCTGGGGCGCGATGGCTATGCACAAGTACTTATAGCGTCTTTACAAAGCGCCGGGGTAGTGCAGCATGCGCAAGCGTTTGACGATGTCGCCAGCGGGACGGCATTTATCTGTGTTTCCGATGATGCGGAAAACGCCATCACCGTCGCGCCTGGCGCCAATACCCGCTTATTGGCTGCGCATCTGCCACCGCTCGATGCCTACCGTTTTTTGCTGATGCAATTGGAAATCCCCCTGCCTACCGTTGTCGAATCGGCCCGCCTGGCGCATGCGGCGGGCTTGCAAGTGGCGCTAAACGCCGCACCGGCCCAAGCGCTGCCACCCGATCTGCTGGCCTTGGTGGACCTGCTTATCGTCAACGAAGGCGAGTTGCGCGCCATCAGCCAGAACCAAGGGAGCATGGTGGACGCCATGGGTACCTTGCCATGCCAGACCATAGTGGTGACGCTGGGCGCTCGCGGCGCGGTGGCACGCCAGGGTCAGGGCCTGCATTACCAAGGCGGCTTTGCGGTGCAAGCCGTCGACACCACCGGTGCGGGCGACACCTTTTGCGGGGTGCTGATAGCGCAACTGGCGGCCGGGCAAGGCATGCCAGAGGCGCTGCAGTTTGCAGGCGCTGCCGCCGCGCTTTCTTGCACCAAACCGGGCGCCCAGTCCAGTGTTCCAGAGAACAGCGAGGTGCAAGCCTTTTTAGCCGGACGCAGCGCGACCGATGTCTCGGCACTTCAAAGTTACTGCGAGGCCAGGGCCTAAAGCCTTTAGTACCCAATCCATGCCTATGCCCTCTGCCCACCACCTGGTTATTTACGACACCGACCCCGGCGTGGATGACGCTATGGCCTTGTACTACGCCTTGGCGCACCCCGATATTGAGCTTGTCGGGGTGACCACGACCTTTGGCAATGTATCGGTGGCGCAAGCGGCTAAAAATGCTTTGTACCTCTTAGCCATTGCAGGGCGCAGCCATATTCCGGTTACGCAGGGCGTAGTCGCCCCCTTGGGCAAACCGGGCGAAGACCCGCCAGCCCATATCCACGGGGAGGACGGGCTGGGCAATCTTGGGCCGCGTGCGACGCATGCGCTGCGCCTGGACCCGCGCAGTTCGGCGCAATTCATCGTGGACATGGCGCGCCAGAAGCCGGGCGAAATAACCCTTGTGGCGGTCGGACCGCTGGGCAACTTGGCATTGGCGCTGGAGATCGAGCCGCAATTGCCCAAACTGCTGCGCGCCGTGGTGATCATGGGCGGCACGGTACTCGAGCCTGGCAATGTGTCGCCGGTGGCCGAGGCCAATATCTGGAATGACCCGCATGCCGCAGACCGCGTGTTTTGCGCCGGTTTTGCGCTCACTATGGTGGGGCTTGACGTAACGCACCAAGTGATATTGCCGGTCACCTTGTTTAAGCAACTGGCCGCGCACCACCGCCATATTGCCACCGACACCCTGCACCATGCCGTGGCCTTTTACGCTAACTTTTACAGCGATCTTTACCCCCATGTTGCGGCGATCCATGGCTGCTTCGGACATGATGTGCTGGCCTTTGTCGCGCTAACTGACCCGCAGCTTTTTCAGACGGAGACCGGCGCGCTGCGCGTAGCCGTGGACGGCCTCGCCCAGGGCCAGACCATGCTCAAACGCAAGTCCATACCCTACCCGCAAACCGGCTGGGAGGTGGCGCCGGCCACGGTGTTCATGCAGGTGCAGGCCGGCGCCTGCCGCCAAAAAATCGAATCGGTTTTAATGCGTGATTGGTTGAGCTTATGAGTACCGAACTGCCCATCATCGATTTCGCGGCGAACGACGCGCCGCAAGCCTTCACCGCCAGCCTGCACGAAACCGGTTTTGCGGTGCTGCAAAACCATCCGCTGGCGCAGACCCTGATTGAAGGCATTTACAGCGAATGGGCCGGTTTTTTCCAAACCGAGGCCAAACACGGGTATGCGCGCGACACGGACACCCACGACGGCTATTTCTCGACTACCGTCTCCGAGACGGCCAAGGGCTACCACCGGCGCGATCTGAAAGAATTTTTCCATATCTACCCCTGGGGCCGCTACCCGGCACAGGTATCGCAAGCGGCGCTCGATTACTACGCCCAGGCCAGCGTGCTCGCCCAAACCCTGCTGCGCTGG
This sequence comes from Rhodoferax sp., assembly GCA_040400635.1. Classification (GTDB taxonomy): domain Bacteria; phylum Pseudomonadota; class Gammaproteobacteria; order Burkholderiales; family Burkholderiaceae_C; genus Allorhodoferax. The sequence goes on along the minus strand of JBBAPY010000187.1, from coordinate 2,118 downwards.
GTGGACCAGCATTCCCCAGACCCAGTGCGCGCTTTGTATTCCCTGCCACTGCCCGACATGCTGGACGGCAGCGACCACACTTTGCTGCGCGTCTTGCATTACCCGCCCCTCTTGGGGGCCGAGGAACCAGACGCGGTGCGCGCAGCCGCCCATACCGACATCAACCTGCTGACCCTGCTACCGGCCGCCACGGAGCCCGGCCTGCAAATCCGTCGCCAGGATGGCAGTTGGTTGGATGTGCCCTGCGATTTCGGTCTCTTGATCGTCAATATCGGCGACATGCTGGCCGAGGCCTCGGGGCATTACTTTCCATCGACAGTGCACCAGGTGCTTAACCCGACAGGCGCAGACCGGGCCAAGCGGCGCATTTCATTGCCTCTGTTTTTACACCCGAGCCGCGAAGTGGTGCTATCCGAGCGCTATACCGTGGGTAGCTATTTCGACGAGCGCATGCGCGAATTGCGGGCTTTGGACGCATAGACCAACGGCGCCGCGCCGGCCGGTCAGCCCAATAAAACGCCACAAACCGGCAAATGTGCCGGGGGCATTGCAAGACTAGACTTTTCGGTCTAAGCCTTAAATGCATTTTTCCATATAAAGTAATAGTAAAAATGTAGTTTTCAGAATAAGAAAACATCTCTACAGTCGCCCCACTTTTGCTAACGCCGACGCGCGAGGCTGAGACGGGCGGGCCTGTAGAGGCAGGTGCAACCATCGCACCGAGCCGGTTTTACCCAGAACGCCGGCCCAGACCATGTACCAATACACCGATTTCGACCGCCAGTTCGTTCACGCCCGGGCCGCCCAGTACCGGGACCAGTTGCAGCGCCACCTGTCTGGCAGCCTGCCAGACGACGCCTTTCGCCCGCTGCGCTTGCAAAACGGCTGGTATGTGCAGCGCTACGCGCCCATGCTGCGTGTGGCAGTGCCCTATGGCGAACTTAACAGCGCCCAGTTGCGCGTCCTGGCCCGGGTAGCTAGCGAGTTCGATTCTCCCGAGGCAGCCACCCTAGCGCACGCCCAAAGTACGCAGGACCAGATAGGCAGCGGCGTCGCCCCGCGCCTGGTCTCCAACTGCGGCCACTTCACCACCCGCCAAAACATGCAGTTCAACTGGATTCCCTTGGCCAAGAGCGCCGACGTCATGGAATTGTTGGCCAGCGTGAACTTGCATGGCATTCAGACCAGCGGCAACTGCATTCGCAACATCACCAGTGACGAGCGCGCCGGCATCGCGGTGGATGAAGCGGTGGACCCGCGCCCTTATGCCGAAGTGCTGCGCCAGTGGAGCACCCTGCACCCGGAGTTTGCCTACCTGCCGCGCAAGTTCAAGATTGCGATTACCGGCTCGGTGGAAGACCGTGCCGCCATCGCTTGGCACGATGTGGGTTTGCGCGTGCTGCGCAATGCCGCAGGCGAAGCGGGCTTTCAGGTCTTAGTGGGCGGCGGCATGGGTCGCACACCGGTCATTGCCAGCGAAATCCGCGCGTTTTTGCCCTGGGACCAAATTCTCAATTACCTCGAAGCCATTGTGCGCGTCTACAACGCCTGGGGCCGCCGGGACAATATGTACAAAGCACGTATCAAAATTTTGGTCAAAGCCGAGGGCCAACGCTATTTCGATGAAGTCGAGACCGAGTACCAGCGCATCCTGGCCGCGGGCGCGCAGCACACCATTCCCCAGGCCGAGTTGGACCGCATTAGCGCCTGCTTTATCGCACCCGCCCTGGATACGGTTTCGCAAGCACAGCAAAACGCTGCCGAACACGCTTTAAGCGCGCTGGCACTAGAAAAACCGGAGTTTTCCCGATGGCTGGCGCAAAACGTGGCTGCCCACAAAAACCCGGGGCTGCGCGCCGTGACCCTGTCCTTCAAGCGGCCAGGCCAGGCACCAGGCGACGCCACGGCGGACCAGTTGTCCACCGCTGCTGAGATTGCCGAGCGCTTTTCAGCCAGCGAAGTACGCGTCAACCACGACCAGAATCTAGTACTACCCTGGGTGCGCGTGGACCAATTGCTTGAACTGTGGCAAGCGGCCAAAGAGGCCGGACTGGCACGGCCCAATATCCATTTGCTTAGCGACATGATTGCCTGCCCTGGCGGTGACTATTGCGCGCT
>JBBAPY010000186.1:0-6356 GCA_040400635.1 Rhodoferax sp. | reverse complement strand
GGCGATTTTTCTGGACGATGTGACCGAGCACAACGGCCCGCTGATGTTCATTCCCAAGAGCCACAAGCGCGGCGTGGTCGCGGCCAAGCACGACCTGTCCACCACCAGCTACCCGCTGTGGACCGTGGACAATGAACTCATCACCTCCCTGGTGGAACGCGCCGGTGGCAAAAACGGCGGCATCGTCAGCCCCAAGGGCCCAGCGGGCTCCATGATTTTGTTCCACAGCTGCCTGGTGCACGCTTCTACCAGCAACCTCTCGCCCTGGAACCGCGTGGCCGTGTACCTGAGCCTGTGCGCGGTGAGCAACCATATTCGCCGCCACAAGCGGCCCGAATACATCGCGCACCGCGACTTCACCCCCATCGAATGCCTGCCCGACGACTGCCTGCTCAAAGACTACCCCGTCGATCTGCCCTGGAAAGACGGCATGCCCGGCAGCGCGCTGCAAACTTCCACTGTGCCTTTTGACGAGCAGAAAGCCGCCGCATGAGTTTGTTTGCCAAACTCCAGCAACGCCAGGGCGAGGGCCGCCCGATACGTGTCGGCCTGATCGGCGCCGGCAAATTCGGCTCCATGTATTTGGCGCAAATTCCGCGCACACCCGGCGTACATTTGGTCGGCATTGCCGACTTGTCGCCCGATGGTGCGCGCACCAACCTTAGCCGCGTCGGCTGGGAAGCGCAGCGCATGCAGGCCGCATCATTGGACGCAGCCATTCAGGCGGGTACCACCCACATCGGTGAAGACTGGCGCGCACTGGTGTCGCACCCGGCTATTGATGTGATCGTTGAATGCACCGGCCACCCGATTGCCGCCGTGGACCATTGCCTAGAAGCCTTTGCGCACGGCAAGCATGTGGTCAATGTCACGGTCGAGGCCGATGCCTTTTGTGGCCCTTTGCTGGCGCACAAAGCTGCGCTCGCTGGCGTGGTGTATTCCTTGGCCTTTGGCGACCAACCGGCCTTGATCTGTGATTTGGTAGATTGGGCGCGCACCTGCGGTTTTCCGGTGGTGGCAGCGGGACGCGGCCACAAATGGCTGCCGCATTTCAACCAATCCACACCCGACACGGTCTGGGCCAACTACGGCCTCACGCCCGAGCAAGCCTTGCGCGGCGGGCTCAATCCCAAAATGTTCAACAGCTTTTTGGATGGCTCCAAGCCCTCCATCGAAAGCAGCGCGGTATCGAACGCCACCGGGCTGGGCGTGCCATCGAATGGCTTGCTCTATCCGCCGGCCAGCGTGGAAGACATCCCTTTCGTGACGCGGCCTATTCAAGAAGGCGGCGTGCTCGAGCGCAAAGGCATGGTCGAGGTGATTTCGTCCTTAGAGGCCAATGGCCGCAAGATCCCCTACGACATCCGCATGGGCGTGTGGGTGACTGTTGAGGCAGAGACCGACTACATCAAAAACTGCTTTGAAGAATACAACGCACACACCGACCCCAGTGGCCGCTATTTCACGCTGTACAAGCGCTGGCACTTGATCGGCCTGGAAGTGGGCATGTCGGTTGCTAGCGTGGCGCTGCGCGGCGAGCCCACGGGTGTGGCCACCGGCTGGAATGCCGATGTAGTCGCCACTGCCAAGCGCGATTTGCAGCCCGGCGAAATGCTGGACGGCGAGGGCGGTTATACCGTTTGGGGCAAATTGCTACCGGCAGAGACGTCGCGCAAGCTCGGCGGCTTGCCGCTGGGCTTGGCGCACAACATTAAGGTGCTGCGCCCGGTACGCCAGGGCCAGTCTTTGTGCTGGGACGATGTAGCGATTGACACCAGCACCCGCGCCTATCAGCTACGCCGCGAAATGGAAAACCATTTCGCCGTGCCGCTGGCAAAAGCGGCTTAGTCCTTAGCGCAGCCAGTCCAGCAATAGCTGGTTGACGGCTGCGGGCTGCTCGCGGTGCAAAAAGTGGCCGGCACCGGGCACTTCTTGGTAGCGGTAGCCGCCAGTGAAATACGCATCTTGCCCGCGCATCAGCTCGGCGCGCAGGTCTTGTGCGCCGCACAGGGCTAGCGTGGTTACGGTGATCGGGCGAGCCATTTGGGCGCGCAGTGCGCCAAGTGCCGGGTCGGCCCGCGCCGGGTCAAACATCGCGCGGTAGTAGCCCAGCGTGGCTTGCAACACACCGCTCTGGCGCAAACACGCTTTCACGCTTTGGATATGGTCCCGATCCTGGTAGCCTGGTGCACACCACTCGCGCCACAAGTAATCGATAAACGCCATGTCATCGGCCAGCAGCGCTTTTTCAGGAAAGTCAGCTTGTTGAAAAAACCACCAGTGAAACGAGCGCTGCACATGCTTGGGGTCCAACAAATGCGCCGCCACAATCGCCGGATGCGGCACCGCCATCAGCACCGCCTTGCGTAGCAAATCCGGGCGCGCGGCGCACAAAGCGTAGCCGATGATGGCGCCCCAGTCCTGCCCCACAAAATGAATCGGTTCGCCCTCGCCTAGGGCTTCAATCAGGCAGGCCAGGTCTTGCACCAGCGTGGCCTTGTCGTAAAAACCGTGGACCGGTACCGTGGTCGGGTGGTAGCCGCGCAAATAGGGCGCAATCGCGCAAAAGCCCGCCTGCGCCAGCGCATCCATTTGGTACTGCCAAGTATGTGCCGTGTCAGGGAAACCGTGCAGCAGCAGCACCTTGGGGCCGCTGCCCTGGGTCAGGCAATGAAACTCCAGACCGTTGGCATGAACTTGCAGCATGGACTACTTTCGAAATGGCTGGCGCCAATGGCGCCCGCTTCATACACCGTGCGGCTGTGGTCCCTGCGCCTCAATGTTTGCCGCGTCTTGCCAAAGGCCGCTCACACCCAAGCCAAAGAGGCCAATGGCCATGCCAATGTGCAGCAAGTCGCCGGGCACCAAGGCGGGCACGACCGCGGCTTTGGCTGCAAACAGCAGCAGACCTGTCAGCATCAGCGCCGTGGACAGCGCCGTCGGCCAGCGCCCGCCACGTGCCAGGCTGACCAACATCGCGACTACCGAGATGACCGTCAGCGCATCCACCACCACCCGCTTTTGCGCCACGCCCACTGCCAACACACCTATCACCGCCAAGACGATGAAAAAGATAGAGGCGAACTTCAGCTGCCGCGCCACGGCCGCATCGGGCCACAGGACGGCCACAGCCAGCAGCGGAAGGGCAGCGCTGGCGCCCAGCAGGGAAACAAACTGGTGCCATTGCGGAATCGGGTACAGGCCCGAAAAACGCAGCACACCCAGTACCGCAGCGAGGCCCAGTGTGCCCGCTGCGATGCGTACGCCCAGAGGCAGGCTGGCTCGGCTCAGCAGCCACAGACATACCAGCGCCAGCACGCCGTCGGTATAGGCCAAGCTAGGCATGCGCGGCTTCCAACACGCGAGGACGCTGCCATAACCAACCGATGACCAGGTAGGCCAATAAAGCCGCTGCCGAATAGCTCAGCGCTTTGCCGGGTGCCAGGTTTTTTGAGATCAGCAAAAAGTGCACCAGCACGGCCATGCCCAGGCCACAGGTGAACACGCCCAAGCCCTGCATCCAGCCGGGCGCGGGGGTGTCAAAGCGTTCGAATTGTTCGGGAACAAATGCCGGTGGCGGGGTGGTGCCTGGCGGCAACCAAGCTGGCCCAGCGAACACGCACATCAGCTTGTTGCGCCAGCCGGAGGTGCTGCGGATTTGCTGCCACATGAGCGTGTAGTGGTACACATTGCCCCAGATCGGGTTCCAGCTGTGCAGCGGTTTGCGCACGCCATAGACCACGGGCTCGTCCACGCGCTCGTCGGCATAAGTGCCGAACATGCGGTCCCATACGCTAAATACGCCGGCGTAGTTTTTATCCAGGCAATATTCGTTTTGCCCGTGGTGGACGCGGTGGTTGGATGGCGTCACCATAAACCACTCCAGAAAACCCAATCGCCCCACCAATTGGGTATGTACCCAGATTTGGTACACCAGATCGATAAAGGCCACCGTCAGATAGACCTTCATCGGAAAGCCCAGCAAGGCCAGCGGTACGTGAAACACCCATTTGAAATAAAAGCCGGTGGCCGACTGGCGCAGCGCAGTGGACAAATTGAATTCTTCGCTGCTGTGGTGAATCACATGCGCCGCCCAGAACAAATTCACTTCATGCCCGGTGCGGTGTACCCAGTAATAGAAAAAGTCGTACAGCACCAGTGCCAGTACCCAGGTCAACGGGTTGCTGGTATCCCATTCGAAGGCGCCAAACTTGTCCAGGACCACCGAATACATAAAGATATTCATCCCCGCGCCCAGGGTAATCACAAATTGGCTCACCGTGCCCACGTTGAGCGAGGTGATGGAGTCTTTCAGGCGGTAGACCTGCAGGCCGCGCCGGCGGGCCACCCACAACTCGATGGCAATCATTAACAGGGCAACCGGGATCACGAATACAAAATAATTCATAGCAGTTGTTCTCTCTCTTTATAAATTTGGACTGCTCCCTGTGCGGACTTCGCTGCGGCGCATTGTGCCTTATTGCAGTCCCCTGAATCGCGCACGTGAATTTTGCAAAATTTCGCTGCTTTTTCCCATAATTACCGGTAGTTTTAAATCAATGGCCCAAAAAAAGGTGCGCCCTAAGACGCACCTTTTAAGCGAAGCAAAACTGGTAAAGACTTAAGCGCTTTCCTCACCTTCTTTGGCTATACGGTCTCCGCTTAAGGCGTAATAGACCCCGCCGCCGATCACGACGCCGAAGAACCATCCATACAGGCCCCACCAGCTAGGCAATATGGTGGTGAAGTTGGGCAGAATGCTGGAAAACAGCGCGCCGACTGCGGTTGCAATCAGGGCCTTGGGGTTCCAGCCATTGCCGTAGCGGTATTGCCCCTGCTCGTCGTACAAGGCGGCGACATTGATCTCGCCTTTTGCAATCAGGTAATAGTCCACCAAGATAATGCCTAGCAGTGGTCCCATGGTGGCGCCGATCGCGCCGACAAAATGGGCTGCGTTGCCCTCCCAAGGTGCAAAGGGATACAAGACTAAGGCGATACCGGCCGCAATGTAACCGCCTTTTTTGAAGTCAATCGAATTAGGAAAAACGTTAGAAAAATCAAAAGCTGGCGAGACGAAATTGGCTACGACATTGATACCCAAGGTGGCCACCGCAAAGGTCAGTGCCGCCAGCATGGCCAGGAACCAGCTGTCAAACTTGGCCGAAATTTGCTCCGGATGCAGCATCACTTCGCCATACACCTTGAAGGCTGCAATGGTGGTGACGCCTGCCACCAGCGAGAACAAAATCAGGTTGACCGGTAGGCCCCATAAATTGCCCTTGGTAACGGCTTCTTTGTTCTTGGCATAGCGGGAAAAGTCGCAGAAGTTCAGGTACAGCGCCGCGAAGTAAGTTACCCAGGTAGCGCTTACTGCCAGCAAGGCCCAGAACGAGCCCGGCTCACCGGCAATGCCTGCGTCCTTGGTCTTTTCTAGCAACAAAGCCTGCGGAATTTCATGGTCAAAAGAAAATCCGCCTGCCTTCACGCACAAGCCTATTGCCAGCACCAGCATCGCAATCCAAACTGCAGGCCCAGCCCAGTCCTGAAACTTGCGCACGGTTTCCATGCCGTTTTGGATGATCAACAGCTGCAAGGCCCAGACCACCAAGTAACAGATGAATTCCAAACCCGAGTGCCCCAAAAATTGTGTCGTCTTGTGGTACTCCATAAAGGCGTCGCTGCGCGTCAGCAGCGCTACGATGGCACCTGAAGCTGCAGCGGTTTGGGCGCCATACCAGAAGCAGGCCACGATGGCCCTGACCAAGGCCGGCAGATTGGCGCCCCAGATGCCAAAGGAGGCCCGCGCCAGCACCGGATAGGGCACACCGGTTTTTTCACCTGCATAGCCCATCAAATTCATCAAACCAAAAATAACTAGCGAACCCAGCCCAATGGCAATTACGAAATTCAAAAAGCTGCCGCATAGCAAGAACAAGCTTGCCGCAAGGTAGTAGCCCCACAGACTGTGTACGTCCGAAGTCCACACATTGAAGATGCTGAACGCTCCCCAATGGCGTTCTTTGGCGGGAGCCAGGTCCTCGTTATAGAGAGATGGTGATGCGTTTTGAATGTCCATAGGTAGCCTCCAAAAATGTTGTGTGGCAAGGTGCCACATTGGGATGCGTGAACTTTTCGAATCAGCCAGTCCTCACTTGTTTCGCTTACTGGCTCGGACCAATTTACGCAAGGCATCCCATATCAGCTACAGGGTTAGTACTTACTGTCCCTATGACCTCGTCATTTCCTTCAATTTGTTTTAACCATCAGTGATCTGAGAAGCGCCAAGAATTACTCACTTTTCTTACAAAGCGGTTCAAGCCAGCAAATTGAAAAGCTTCGGCAAAGCCCGCTGGTAA
>JBBAPY010000185.1:0-6359 GCA_040400635.1 Rhodoferax sp. | reverse complement strand
GGCCCGATGTGCGCATCTTTGCGCACCTGACCACCGACCAGTGCGCGCTGTATATCGACACCTCCGGTGAAGCCCTGTTCAAACGCGGCTGGCGCGAAGACTCGGGCGATGCGCCCCTCAAAGAAACCCTGGCCGCCGCCATGATTGCCGCCAGCGGCTGGGCCGATGGCGACGCCGATTTGCGGCCCCTGTACGACCCCTGCTGCGGCAGCGGCACGGTGGCGATTGAAGCGGCGCAAATCGCCTGCAATATTCCACCCGGCCTGCTGCGCCAGTTTGCGTTTGAGAAATACCTACCCTTTCAGGCCCATGTGTGGCAGGCCATCCGCGAGGAAGCGAAAGCGCGCATCATCCACCCCGAGCCCGGCGATACGCCCCTGATTTACGGTAGCGATGTATCGCACCGTATGGTCGATTTTGCAGAGCGCAATGCCCAACGCGCCGGTGTGGCTGGGGTCATCAGCTTTCGCGGCGGCGATGCTTTGCAACGCATGCCGCCTATCGAAGGCGGCGGCGTCATGCTGCTCAACCCTCCCTATGGCGAGCGGATTGAAGTGGGCGGTATCGCTGGCGACGGCGCGCGCTTTGGTGCCCGCGAAGTGGCACAGACCGAAGAAGGCGGCGCCTTCTTTAACCAACTGGCCAGCCACTGGAAAAAACATTTCAGCGGCTGGAGCGCCTGGGTGCTGACGCCAGATCTGAAACTGCCAGGCAAGATGCGCCTAAAAGAATCGCGCCGCGTGCCGCTGTGGAACGGGCCTATCGAATGCCGCTTGTTCAAATTTGACCTGGTGGCCGGGCGCATGGACAAAAGCAAGGCGGGCGCGGAATCGGAAACTAGTACGCGCCCCGCGAGCGCTTAGTTGAGCCAGCCACCCGCATCCGCAGATACCGCGCAGCGCCCGCTGTGGGTGCTGGACACCAATATCGTGCTCGATGTTTTTCTCTTCGCCGACCCCACCGCCCAGCCGCTGCGCGAAGCCTTGGCACAAGCGCGCATCCGCTGGATCAGCACCGCGCCCATGCGCGAGGAACTGGCCCGGGTGCTGGCCTATCCCCATATCGCAAAGCGCATGGACTTTTACCAGCGCAGCGCCGATGATTTGCTGTGCGACTTCGACACGCACAGCCACCCAGTGGAAGTAGCCCCGCGCGCGCCATTGCGCTGCAAAGACCCGGACGACCAGCGCTTTATCGACCTGGCACTGGCTCAGCAAGCGGGCTTGCTGAGTAAAGACAACGCTGTTTTGTGCATGGCTAAGCGCTTGCGGGCGCTGGGAGTGCCGTATGTGGGCACCGTATTGACGTAAGCCTGCGCGCTATGGTTTGCGCAAAGTCGCGCTGTCTTGGCTTGAAACGGCGCGCACTTTAGACCTGCCGCTGGCAGCGCCGCTCGGTGCAATGCAAAAACCCACCTGCAAGGTAAAGATGGAAGCGATTTTGTTGAGAGTTTCCATCGTGGGGTTTCCCGTTCCGCTTTCGATTTGACGCAGCGCCTGAACGCTGATTCCGCGGTGCTTGGCAAACTCAGGCTGCGTGAGTTGGCTCATTTTTCGCATAGCGACCACGGCCTCTGCAATAGACAATTCGCCCTTGCGAATAGATGCGTAAAACTGGTCGCGGCGCTCCATTTGCGCATCGGTCGATGGCTTTGATTTGAGTCGTTTATCCATGGTTTGGCACATCCTTTTGGATAGACGGCAAGCGCGGTAGTCGCTCCAATTGCTGCAATTGCTTCTCGATGGACTTTTTGCATTGCGCAAGTACGTCTTCTTCCACGCCGCAATCCTTAGCCATGGTTTCCAGGTCATTCGACCTGCCAAACTCATTGAGGGCATGTTGAATCAAGGAAATTTCATCGTCGGGCACGTCCAGGTTTTCGATAATTTGCGTCCATTCGTCTTGCCGTACGCCTTGCTTGTCACGCCATAGGCATGACCTGGCCACCACTTCGGGGTCCTTGAACATGGGCGCAAAGTCGAACAAGGGCGTTAAAGCGATACGGCCATCCACCGTCCTTTGGATGGCCGTGTTGCGTGCGTGGTTATCGGTATTGCGCATGGCAAGATTCAAAACATCGCGCTTGATGAATTCGATGGTTTGTTGCAAAGGCTCATCCACCACCTCCCGGATTCCGGCAACAAGCGACTGCTGTGCGTGGCTTTGCCCAAATCCGCGCTGGCCCACAATGCTAGCTACGCTTTCTTGATGCAGCCTGTGCAGCATTCCATAATGGCGCACCCGGTCAAATCGGCGCACAAACAGCATTTCGCCCACCAGCTTGTGGTCATTCCTGCAATGGAGCCCGCAGGCCGCCGCCAAACGTAAGTAGGCGGCCTCGTTGCGCAGCACGGAACGGTCATCGTCATGGCGCCCTCTGGGCAGCTTTACCAGCCAATGTTCGTGCGCCATGCTGTCGTCCAGTGCCAGGTCCGCGAACCATCGACCATCGGCCTTGGTGGTCAACAAAAATTTGGGAGCTACGCCCTGCACGCCGGTAGTCCCGGCTGCCAGCATGGAGTGCAGGGTAATGTGATCAAGAAACTCCTCGCTTCGGTCGGCGATGTCTTGCAAGGCAAATCCTGTTTCCGCTACATCGGACGGGTCCTTTGCTGCTTCGTCTTTGTAAAAGTCCACAGCCGAGCTCACGCGCAGATTGCCCACCGGATTGAAGGCCCCGGCCATCAGCAAGGGCGCGATAACTTCATCCTCGGCATCGGCCAATTGGAGTTTGGACAGCAAATAAGCGCGGCCCCTGCCCTGCGGCACCAGGTCGTAAAGAAAGGGCGCAGGGCGACGATCAGGCTCTGGGCCCGTCAAGCCATCCACCACGGGCTCAGCGCTAATGGATACCGGAAGGCGCAGCGATACCGGCACGCCGATTCCACCGAACACATAGGAGTCCAGGTAGTTCACACGCATGCGATTGCTGGAAAACGCCGTCAGTTCCGCTGCGGCATGCCATTGCCCAGCGTGATGCACTTCGATAAAGGTCTTTTGGGGGCAGTCCATTATTTATGTATTTTAATGGATAAATATATTAAATTAATTTATTTAAATACTATTTAGTTAGTATTATTACGTTTGGCATGATAAGCTGATGCGGTCGACTAGCAATCTGAGCCCCATGGCCGCATCCGCATTGAACCTTAGTGAGCTTCACCACCCACAAGCAAATGGTTTTCATGGCGACCATCACCCAAGACAAAGTAGGTGATGCCGACCTTGGTATAGCCCTGGCGGGCATAAAAGGCGAGGGCTCGTGCGTTCTTGCTATTTACTGTTAGCCATAAGGGTGAGCTTGACTGTTCTTGCGCCTTACCCTGCGCAGCCTGAAGAAGTGCCCAGCCGATTCCATGGCCAACGAAATGCGCTTGGACATAGAGGATTTGCAGCTCCACCCCTGCGCCAGCGCCTGACGGGCAGGTAGCGCCAAACTTGAGGACGGCAAAGCCGGCAAGGTAATGGTCGCGTTCGGCTACAAGGATGGTGGTCTGAGGCTCGTTCAGGTGCTCCGAAAACTTTTCGACCGTGAGTTCCGAAAGTACATACTGGGCAATCTCATTGCTGATACCGTCGGTGGCATAGGTATGCAGCCAGACTTGCGCGGCCAAGACAGCCAAGCGATCAGCATCGCCAGCCCGCCCGGTGCGTATTTGAAAACTATGCGGCATCGCGTAAATATTTGGTTTTCTTCACAAACTACGCATGTAAACATGATCACCGCTGTCATAGGAATACAGCGTGGGCACACCCTGCGTTAGCACCCGCACATAGCCTTGACCTTGAAGCAAGCCTGCGCTGCGTTGATTCTCTGGATGCGTCGTAGCCCAAAAGGAGTGGACGCTTGTATTTTCGCGCAGCTGATTTTGCAGCCACAAAAGGCCCTGGGAAGCGTAGCCGAACCCCCAAAGCCTTGGGTTGTACAAAAACGCAAGCTCAGCAAGATGGTCGTGAATATTGGCTTCAAGCCTACCAATGACTTCTCTGGATTCAGCCAAACGTACCGTGAAGTTAAGCCAGCGCTCGCCAGTGGCCTCTGATGGTGGGCCTGCGATCGAGAGACGAAGCCAGAGATCAAAGTCAGCCCTACTCGGCATCCCGCCAATGTATTGGTAAACAAGTTCGCTATGGAGCGCGTTCGCTAACTCTGGAATATCGTGCTCCTCCAACGGGGAATATATAAACTCTTCAGCCAGTGTCATTGGTATGCACCTTAAGTTCTAGCTAAGCGGGTGCCATCGCCAAGTTACCAGGCCCGCTAGGATGATGATAGGCAGCCGCCTGACTGAACTGCTGTCCTGACCTTAGCGCTCCGATTGCGCGAAGCGCTAGATTTCTCTGCATCATTGCTATCTTTAGGAGCTAGCTTTCCGAACAGCCTTTGCGTCACAGCGCATCCCCAGGCACAAGCGAGTAAACCAATGCGTCGTGTGGCGCGCCATGAAAGTAGAGCCGGTTCCTCGCTTCGCACTCCAGTTTCGCGCCCAACGACATGGCCACGCGTTGACTCGCTATGTTGTGCGTGAGGACCACGATCTCAAGCCGAGTGAGACCAAGCTCACCGAACCCAAGTAGCGCCGCCTCGTGGGCGGCAAAACGGGCGACGCCCAGCCCCGTGAAACGCGAGCTCACCCAGTACCCAATGTTGCCAATTCGGTAGGCTCGATTGATGTGGTTAATGCCAGTTCCGCCAATTACTGCGCCTGTGGAAGCATCGAAGATGCCGAGCGGGTACTCGGTGTTGTTTGCCCACAAATCTATGCTTGTCTTTATCCAATTCTCCGCATCTGAAAACGCGTAGTCCTTGGAGCACCAGGGCATCCAGTAAGCGAGTTCATCGATTGACTCGCGCACCGCTGCGTAGAAAGACTCTGCATCTGAAGACGCGAATTTGCGAACAATGTATTTGGATGCTTCTGACATGCTACTGGCTCCGTTTTTAATGCCTAACGTGGAGGGGCATCGGCACACAACACGCGCCGCGAAACGCCAAGCTACTAGCCCACGTGCAAATTTACCTATTGCGCACACAAAAGGGGATATGAAAGCAAGGTTGCCTGTAAAGCCTGCGCATCACTGCCACACACATACATTGCAAGCAACCCCCAAGCCTCAGCGCTTCTTTGCCAAGCAATACCCCACAACAGCATTGGCATGCCCATGCCCCATGCCATGCTCAGCCTTGAGCCAATTCACAATTTCCATGTGCTTGGCGCCGGTGCGGGTTTCCACCAGCGCGAACCAGTGGGCCATGGGATGGCCGTATTTCTTTTCGATGGAGGGAAAGTAGGACGCAGGCCCTTGAACCTTGGGAGCTACTGCCATAGGCTTAGATGTAAGTTAAAACGGAATATCGTCGTCCATGTCGTCAAAGCCGCTGGCCGGGCGCGCGGCAGGCGCGGTGCGGGCCGGGGCGGGCGCGGAGGGGCGTGCGGCCGGTGCGGCGCGGCGCTGGCCGCCGTCTTCACCTTCGGACGGAGCGCCCATGCCTTCGCGGCCACCGAGTAACTGCAGTTCGGTGGCGATGATGTCCACGGTGTTTTTCTCAACGCCGGCCTGGTCGGTGTATTTGCCGTATTTCAGGCGGCCTTCGATGTAGGCGGGGCGGCCTTTTTTCAGATATTCCCCAGCGATTTCGGCCAGACGGTCGTAAAAAGTAACGCGGTGCCACTGGGTGTCTTCAATCGACTCGCCGGTGTTTTTGTCTTTGCGGCGGCTGCTGGTCGCAATGCTGACATTGGCCACGGCCTGGCCGGAGGGCAAATAACGGATTTCGGGGTCGCGGCCGCAATTGCCGACGAGGATGACTTTATTGACGGATGCCATGGGGTTTCTCCAAGATAGTGGGTCATTATCTCGCCTTTGAAAGCCGCTGGCGATGCGGGAAAGTGCCTAGGTCCGCAGGGCGCAAGGCCTGCACCCCAGGGCGGCGACGCGCGCCCAAGGGCAAAGCGGGACTTGTGGCGCATGAAAACCCGCGCTTGGCGATAATGCGCGGTTTGGCTGGGCGCGCACGTTTTGAACACTCCACACACTCCGATCAACTTGGCTGCCGAACTGGGCGAAGAGGCCGGCACCTATCTGGGGCGCAGTCTGCGCCAGCCCAGCATCAGTATTCGGGGGGCGCGTACCCACAACCTCAAGAACATCGATCTGGACATTCCGCGCAACCAGTTGGTGGTCATCACCGGCCTGTCGGGCTCCGGCAAATCCAGCCTGGCTTTTGACACCCTGTACGCCGAAGGCCAGCGCCGCTACGTGGAAAGCCTATCCACCTACGCGCGGCAGTTTTTGCAGCTGATGGACAAGCCCGATGTGGACATGATCGAGGGCCTGTCGCCCGCCATCTCCATCGA
>JBBAPY010000184.1:0-6379 GCA_040400635.1 Rhodoferax sp. | reverse complement strand
GTACAGGTTACGCAGGGTCTCGGCAATGATGGGATCGGCCTTGACTTCGGAGCCTAAATTAGCGCAAGCGTTACGGATGCGCTCGGTCAATGCCTCCATATCCAAGGCTACACGTTGACCGCGGTCCACCACATGCAAAGTGGGCGCAGCCGGCGCTGCTTGCACCTGTTGCTTAGCGCGTTCCTGCGTACGCCTTTCGCGGTACAAGACGTAGGCGCGCGCCACCTCATGGTGCCCGCCACGCATCAAACCGAGTTCCACCTGGTCCTGCACGTCTTCGATATGAAAAGTTCCACCGCCGGGACGCGAGCGCATCAGCGCGCGAATCACTTGCTGCGTCAAAGCATCCACTGTCTCGCGCACACTGGCCGAGGCCGCACCTTGGGTGCCATGCACGGCCAGCGAAGCCTTCATGATGGCGACCGCAATTTTGTTCGGCTCGAAAGGCACTACCGAGCCGTTACGGCGGATGATCTGGTAACTAGTCAGGGAGTTGGGGTTGGTTTCATTCGAAAAATGGGCGCCGAGGGGTACGGCCATCGCGGGCGCCTGGGAAAGAGTCGAAATTGATTGCATGATTTGCTTTTTTTTGATCCGAATAGAGTTCAACGAAGTCCGGCTGGATGAGGCGCGGCGAGATACACAGTGGGCACAGTCAGCTGCCTGGCCACACTATATATGGTGTGCGGTCGGCTGGCAAGCCACTACCGGTAGTGTACTGGCCCGAATTTGTATAAAAAAGTTCTAAAGGTGAAAACTAAGCGAACCACGGGCATATAAGTAAAAATTTCCCTATCGCATGCGCAGCCCGCGAGGCCTTGTATTTAGGTACTTTCAGCGACCAAATGTCGGCAAGTCAGGGGGTTTGCGGAAATTGGCCTAGCTAAAGCACCAATCAGTTTGGCTTTGCGAAAAAAGTCCTGAACCGCTTGCACCATTTTGGGGCTTGTTGTGAAAAAAACCAAGGGTGAAATTTTTTAACAACCCGGCAGTTGAAAGTTCAATCGCGAGGCCACATTCGACAAACGCTGCCATTCAAAACCTGGCCCCGGGTCCATTTTGCGGCCAGGCGCCACATCGCTGTGACCGGCCAGATGGCGCACGGGGTATTGTCCAGCCAAAGCTTGCAGCAGCGTGCGCAAGCATTCGTACTGTGCGGACTCAAAAGTCTCGCCCTCCAGCCCCTCGAGCTCAACGCCAATCGAAAAGTCATTGCAATTATCCCGCCCTCGGAAAGATGATGCGCCGGCATGCCATGCCCGGTCGTCACAACTGACAAACTGCCACAAGGCACCATCACGGCGAATCAAAAAATGGGCCGATACCGCTAATCCTCGGATGGTTTGGAAATAGGGATGGGCATCCCAGTCAAGCGTATTGGTGAATAAGCGCGCTACCGCGTCTCCTGTGTAAACGCCTGGCGGCAGACTGATGGAATGCAGCAGTACCAGATCCAGCACTGCACCCGCCGGCCTTGCACCAAAGTTGGGGGAGGCGCAGTGCCGGGCGCCTGCGTACCAACCCTGCGCCCAGGCCTGTCCTTCCGTGGCAAAGCTCTGGTCCGAGGGCATGCGCTTCAATTATCTGGGGCAGCGACAGTGACGCGCTCAAGACTCATGAAGCCGCTTGTGTGCTGCACTGCAATACACACCGGACTCGCCTTGGGTGGCCTCGTGAGCGACCACATGCGTACCGCAATGGCTGCAGGCCAGCATTTCGATAGGGCGTTGCGGCGAACCGGGTTTGGGCTCACGGTCTTTGGCCGCCCGGCGGGTGCGCCACTGCCATGCAATCAGCAAAGCGAGCAGCACAAGCAGCAAATACTTCATACCGACCGGCCCAAAATCACTTCCAACACAAAGCGTGAGCCCACATAAGCCAAAAACAAAAAGCCGGTTCCCGCATATAAGAGGTAGACCGCCCGCTTACCTCGCCAGCCAAAGCGTGAGCGCCCTAGCAGCAGCACCGCGAAAGTTAGCCAGGACAAGACAGAGAAAACGGTTTTGTGGTCCCAGCGCCAGGCATGTCCGTGCCCGTAAACCAAGTCGCCGAACATATAACCCACGACCAGCGTGGCGGACAACAGCACAAAGCCTGCGGCAACAAAACGATAAGTGAGCCGCTCCAAAGTGAGCAGGGGCAACCCGCTTTGGGTTTCCACGCCCATACGCATACGCGCTTCAGCCCGGGTCATAAACCAGGCGTGGACGGCCGCCACGCCAAACAAGCCGTAACAGGAGATGGCTACCGCCATATGCAGCGGCAGCCAGGCCGAGGCCGTCACCGGCAAGACCTTGCCCGGAAAGAGCCAGGCCAAGACCACCGACAGGGCTCCCAGGGCGCTTAAGGCCCAGCGCGCCGGCAACTGCGGAAAGACATGACTCTCAACCGCATAGCTCGTGGCAATCAACCAGGCGGTCACCGACAAAGCGGGTGCAAAGCCAAAGCGCGTCGGCACATCCACAAAAGCCACTACCAGCGTGGCGGCATGCGCCAGCCAAGCGATGGCGACCCAAACGCGGGCGGCCGGTGCGCCCTGGCCGCGCACGACCAGCGCCGGCCAAAGATAGGCCAGGACCGCCAGAATGCTCAAGGCCAGGCCCGGGGACAATGCGCTGTCTAAAATCATGGTGACAGTTTAGCCTTTTGTACCCCTGCCGGCGACTGGGCAACGACTGCCGCATCTGCCAAAACCCCACACTGGAAACCTATGGCCTCCGCCCTTACTGACAAACTGTCCCGCCTGGTCAAGACTTTGCGAGGCCAGTCCCGCATTACGGAAGACAACGTGGGGGAGATGCTGCGCGAGGTGCGTATGGCCTTGCTGGAGGCCGATGTGGCGCTGCCGGTAGTGCGCGACTTTATCGCCCGCGTCAAAGAAAAAGCGCTGGGCCGTGAGGTACTGGGGTCTTTGCAGCCCGGCCAGGTCTTGATCAGTATCGTCAACCAGGAATTGGCGGCCACTATGGGCCAGGGTGTCAGTGACATCAATCTGGCGGTACAGCCGCCGGCCGTGATTTTGATGGCCGGTCTGCAAGGCGCCGGCAAAACCACCACCACCGCCAAGTTGGCCAAGCACCTGATCGACAAGCGCAAGAAAAAAGTGCTCACCGTGTCGGGTGACGTGTACCGTCCCGCAGCTATCGAGCAGCTCAAAACCGTCACAGCCCAAGCGGGGGCCGAATTTTTCCCCAGCAGTGCGGACCAGAAACCCGTGGCCATCGCGCTGGCGGCGCTGGACTATGCCAAGCGCCATTTCTTTGATGTGCTGTTGGTCGATACCGCCGGACGCCTGGCCATCGACGAGGTCCTGATGCGCGAGATCCAGGAACTCCATGCCGCCCTGAACCCCATTGAAACCTTGTTTGTGGTGGACGCCATGCAAGGCCAGGACGCCATCAATACCGCCAAAGCATTTAAAGAAGCTTTGCCTCTCACTGGCATCATCCTGACCAAAACCGATGGCGATTCGCGCGGCGGCGCGGCGCTGTCGGTTCGCCAGGTCACGGGCGCACCGATCAAGTTCGCCGGCACCAGCGAAAAAATAGACGGACTGGAAGTCTTTGACGCCGACCGCCACGCCGGACGCATTTTGGGCATGGGCGATATCGTGGCCCTGGTCGAACAGGTTACCGCCGGGGTGAATGTAGAGGCCGCGCAAAAGTTGGCGGCGAAAGTGAAAAGCGGCGCCAGCTTTGACCTCAATGATTTTTTAGGCCAAATCCAGCAAATGAAACAAATGGGCGGCCTGTCCAGTCTCATGGACAAACTACCTGCTGCCATGGCGGCCAAAGCCGGTCAGGTGGATATGGACAAAGCGGAAAAAGACATCCGGCGCAAAGAGGGCATCATCCACAGCATGACGCCGCTGGAGCGGCGTAAGCCGGACCTGATCAAAGCCACCCGCAAACGCCGCATTGCCACGGGGGCCGGTGTGCAGGTGCAGGAGGTCAACCGCATGCTCAAAGAGTTTGAGCAAATGCAGGACATGATGAAAAAAATGAGCGGCGGCGGCATGATGAAAATGATGAAGCGCATGGCCTCGATGAAAGGTATGCCCAAAATGCCCTTCTGAAAGAATCAAGGCACTGTGTGGCAAAGGACCTTGCAATGCCCTTGCCTGGGATAAGTTCGAACCAAACGCATGGACCTTGGAACGAGCAACGCTCCCCACGTGCGCCGCGCGTATGCGACTTGGTTCATGGCGCCGCTTTTAGGCGCGCAAGCCACTACTCCTGCGGCGTTAACTCCAAATTTTGCACGTCCAGCCCCAGGCCACTTAGGCGAAGCAACAAACCCGCATAGGTTTGCGGATCCATGCGCGGCGTGCGGGACAGAATCCATAAATACTCCCGCCCTGGTTCGCTGACAGCCACCCACTGGTAATTGTCGTCCAGAGCAATCACCCAGTAATCGCCCCACACCGCAGGAATCATCGACAACCATTGCGGGGCGAAACGTACCTGCAATTTAGGCGAACTGGCGTTGCCAATCTGACGCGCCGCGCCGATGGCCACATCGATCTCCCCGGAGGCGAGCTTGCAACGGTTGATCACCTGCAGCGAACCGTCGCTGCGCAAATTGTATTCGGCGCGTGTATTGCCGACGCATTTTTTCTGGAACCAGTTAGGGAACTTGGCAATTTCATACCAAACCCCCATATAACGCGGCACTTCAATGGCGCCTACGGTGGGCAGCGGCGGCGCAGCAAAGACGCCACAAGTCCCAAGCAAGCCGGCCAGCGCGATACATGCAGCGAACTTACGAAAGACCAAGGCTTGCCTCCTCATGCGTCAAGACTTCGCCCCGCAGTGAATAGGTGCGGGTCTCGGTAATGCGCAGGTCTATCAACTGGCCCACCAAGCGCGCAGGCCCCGCGAAATTCACCACCCGGTTGCATTCAGTGCGACCCATCAACTCGCTGCCATCCCGCTTGGAGGGTCCTTCCACCAAAATCCGCTGTACCGTGCCAAGACGGCTCTGGCTGATACGCGCAATGCTGGCATTGATGGCCGCTTGCACTTCGTGCAAACGCCTGAGCTTTTCCTCATGCGCCGTGGCATCGGGCAAATTGGCGGCTGGAGTACCCGGCCTGGGGCTGAAGATAAAACTAAAGCTGTTGTCAAATTGCAGGTCTTCGATCAGCTGCATCAGCTTGGCATGGTCTGACTCTGTTTCGCCGGGAAAACCAACAATGAAGTCGCTGCTCAGCGCCAAATCGGGGCGGATAGCGCGCAGCTTGCGCACGGTGCTTTTGTATTCCATGGCCGTGTAGCCGCGCTTCATGGCCATCAGGATACGGTCAGAGCCATGTTGCACCGGTAAGTGCAGATGGCTGACCAACTGCGGCAGCTTGGCGTAGGCGGCGATCAGTGCGGGGGTAAATTCATTGGGATGGCTGGTGGTAAACCGCAGTCGCTCAATGCCAGGTATCGCAGCTACATAGTCGAGCAGCGTCGCGAAATCCGCCATGGCGCCGCTGACGCCCATAGGCGAGCGGTAGGCATTGACGTTTTGCCCGAGCAGGGTGATCTCCTTGACCCCCTGGTCGGCCAACCCAGCCACTTCAACCAGCACATCCTCAAAGGGTCGGTGAATCTCTTCGCCACGGGTATAGGGCACAACACAATAGCTGCAGTATTTAGAGCAACCCTCCATCACACTGACAAAGGCAGACGCACCTTCGACCTTGGCCGGTGGCAAATGGTCAAATTTTTCAATCTCTGGAAAGCTGATATCTACCTGCGGTTTATTTTGCAAATTCCGCTTGCGAAGCATTTCGGGTAACCGGTGCAAGGTTTGCGGGCCGAACACCAGATCCACATAGGGTGCGCGTTCAATAATCGCCGCGCCTTCCTGGCTAGCCACGCAGCCGCCTACGCCGATCTGCGCGCCTTTTTTGCGTAACTGCCGGGCCCGGCCCAAGTCCGAAAACACCTTTTCTTGGGCTTTTTCGCGCACCGAGCAGGTGTTGAACAAAATCAGGTCCGCCTCTTCCATCACTGTGGTTTTCTCGTAGCCGTCGGAAGCGCCAAGCACATCAGCCATCTTGTCCGAGTCGTACTCGTTCATCTGGCAGCCAAAGGTTTTGATAAAGACTTTTTTAGGCATAGAAGTAGCGCGCTATCAACTTAGGCTTTGGCGCAGGACTAGGTGCGTGCGAGGCGCGGCGCCCAAAGAAAATCACGCGCCGCAGGCTCGGACGATCGCAAGGCAAACAGGCAAATCGCGCAAACAGCGCGGGAATGCAGCGGTTCATGGTGTTGTCCAGAGGCTGAAGGGAAGGAAAAAGGGCACCGAAGCGCCCTTTTCGAACCGTAAATATGGTGGTGATAGGTGGATTTGAACCACCGACATCAGCATTATGAATGCTGCGCTC
>JBBAPY010000183.1:0-6394 GCA_040400635.1 Rhodoferax sp. | reverse complement strand
GTGATTATTGAACAACGAAACCTGGCTACTCGCTGACCTGCACGCCCTTCCAGAAGGCCACTCGGTCACGGATCGAGGCCGCTTCGGGCTTGGGGTCCGGGTAGTACCAAACGCAATCCGGATTGAGGTCCCCATCGACCATCAGGGAGTAATAACTGGCCTGTCCCTTCCAGGGACAGCTGCTGCGGTGGTTGCTGAACTGCACCCATTCGCGATTGAGCGCGCTGGCGGGGAAATAGTGGTTGCCCTCGACCATAACGATGTCGTCGCTTTGGGCCACCACGGTGTTCTTCCAAATGGCTTTCATGTTCCTACTTTCCTAAATGGGCGTGCTAGGCCGCCCACCGGCATGGGCTTTGGCACCTGGCGACGCGTTGCGACTCCAGGCTAGATAGTATCCTGCCGCATCGCTCCTCACACCAGCCCCCATGGAAACCATCCCCCTTTTCCCGCTTTCGCACGGCCTGTACCCCGACGGCCGCTTGGACCTGCAAATATTTGAAGTGCGCTACCTGGACTTGGTACGACGCTGCCACCGCGAGCAAACACCATTTGGCATCGCTTGGATAGAAGAAGGCCAGGAAGTGACGGTGCCGGGCCAGATGCCTAAGCTATTTAGCTACGGCACACTGGCCCACATTGACAGCCTGGAAACCGTGCAGGCTGCGCTGCTACGCTTACGCTGCCGCGGCGGACAGCGCTTTGCCTTGCACCAGACGCAAGCCGGACCACTGGGCGTGTGGCAAGGGGATGTGGAATACCTCGCACCCGATGCCGCTGTGGACATTCCGCCCGAATTGGAATACCTGGCGCAGCGACTGGGCCGGGGCATCGCTATGGCCCAGCACGACGGACGCCTGCCAGAACTGCCCCTGCTGCCACCGTTCCGTCTGGACGAATGCGGCTGGGTCGCCAACCGTTGGGCCGAACTCCTGCCCCTGCCAGCTGCCTACAAGCAAGCCCTACTGCAAGAAGGCGACCCGCTTGCGCGCTTGCGCGCGATCGACCGCAGCATGGACCGGGAGGACAAAGGCTGAAAAAGGTTTTACGCAGGGTGGCGGAGCATCATGGAAACAAGTCGTCTCGGATACAGGGATCACCGTTTAAGTTGATCGCGGATTTCACGCAACAACACAATATCCTCAGGCGTGCTTGCAGGTGCTGGGTCCGCTGGCGGGGCTTCGGCCCGCTTCATGCGGTTAATTTGCTTGACCATCAAGAAGATCACGAAAGCTAAGATCAGAAAATTGACCGCTACGGTGATGAAGTTGCCATAAGCAAGAACGGGGATGCCCGCTTTTTTCAGGGCATCGAGCGTCAGCGGCACCGTCTCAGGTACATGGGCCAGTGGAATAAAGTAGCTCGAAAAGTCCAAGTGACCAAACACCATAGAGACCAGGGGCATGATCAGGTCCGCAACCATCGCATCCACAATTTTCCCAAATGCGGCACCCACAATAACGCCGATGGCTAAATCAATGACATTGCCCTTTAGTGCAAATTCTCTGAATTCTTTTAACATTTTTAATCCAATTAAATATATTTAAAAATTAAATATAACATAACTAAAAAATCGCCCCAGTGTCTTCTGAAGGGAAAATGTGCTTTCCAAGCGGTGAAGGCAAAGCTTCAGGAGGCCACCGGTCCAAAAATAGCGGCCTGGCAAGGCATCCGGGCAATCCCCCATCGCCGCCACCCCTGCTCTGGGTTATCTTCGGGGAATGACGTTGGCACTTTCCCTTCTATTTGTCCTGACCTACGCCGCTATCGTTTTTGAGCATCCGCTGGGCGTCAATAAATCTGCTGCGGCCTTGTTGGGATCGGGCGCACTCTGGGTGGTGTACGCGATCGCCGGGCCTCAGGCGGAGACGGTGAATGCCGAGTTGGCTGAATCACTGACCGGCACGGCGCAAATTGTGTTTTTCCTGATAGGCGCCATGACCATCGTGGAGGTGATTGACGCGCATAACGGCTTTGAGGTGCTGACGCGGCGTATTTCCACCACCCGCCTGCCGGTGCTGATGTGGATGATCGGGCTGGCGACTTTTTTCCTGAGTTCGATTCTGGACAACCTGACCACCGCCATCGTGATGGTGTCGCTGATGAAGCGCCTGCTGGACAAGCGGGAAGACCGGTTGCTATTTGCCGGCATCATCGTCATCGCCGCCAATGCCGGCGGCGCTTGGACGCCGATTGGCGACGTGACCACCACCATGCTGTGGATCGGCGGGCAGATCACCACCTTGGCGGTAATGCAAGGCGTGTTTCTGGCCTCTATCGTCAATTTGCTCGTGCCTTTGGTCGCGGCGGCCTGGATGGCGCGCGGGCGCGTGGTCGAAGCGCCCAGGGCGGCGGCCTCGGACAGGTCCAGCACCACCGCGGTGGAGCAAACCGTGATGCTGCTACTCGGCTTGGGCGTGCTGGTGCTGGTGCCGGTATTTAAAGCGGTGACGCATTTGCCGCCCTTTATGGGCGTGCTTTTAGGCCTGGGCGTGCTCTGGCTGGTGGGCGACCTCATGCACAAGCACAAGCACGAGGACGACAAACAAGGGCTGACCTTGGTCAGCGCGCTGGGGCGCATCGATATGTCGGCCATTGTGTTTTTTATCGGCATTTTGTTGGCCGTGGCGGTGCTGGAGCACAGCCATATTCTGCCGGCCCTGGCCAGCTGGTTGGACCAGGCGGTCGGCCGCCAGGATGTGATTGTGCTCATCATCGGCCTGGTCAGCGCCGTAGTGGACAACGTGCCTTTGGTGGCCGCATCCATGGGCATGTACGACATGGCCCAGTTTCCGCCGGACAGTTTTTTATGGGAATTCATGGCCTATTGCGCAGGCACCGGCGGCTCGATATTGATCATCGGTTCGGCGGCGGGCGTGGCCGCCATGGGCCTGGAGCGCATCGACTTTCTTTGGTATGTGCGCAAGGTCAGCGGCTTGGCGCTTGCGGGCTATCTGGCCGGCGCTGCGGTCTATGTGCTGCAGTTTCATGGCCTGCACTGAAGCCGCTGCAAGGGTAATCCCCATCCTCATGGCGCCTTCCTGAACGGATTCTTACGCCATGCGCCAATAAAATGGCCGCTTAGCTTGGCATAGCCCCATGGCGCTGCCACATGCCTTGACGATTGACTGGAGAACTTATGAACTTTCTTTTATCCCTGTCCAAACGCATCGATGCGTTTAGCGAATGGATGGGCCGCTGGGTGGCCTGGCTGGTGCTGTTTGCGGTGCTGATCAGCGCGGCCAATGCCTCCATGCGCAAAGCCTTCAATATGAGCTCCAACGGCTTTTTAGAAATTCAGTGGTATTTGTTTGCCGCCGTATTTTTGCTGGCATCGGGCTACACGCTACTGCGCCAGGAGCATGTGAAGATTGATGTCATCTCCGGGCGCTTTTCCAAGCGTACCCAGATTTGGATCGACATCATCGGCATCTGCGTTTTCCTGCTCCCCTTCACCTTCATGATCACCAAGCTGGCCTTGCCCTTGGTCATCAATGCCTATATGACCCAAGAGGTCTCCTCCAACGCGGGCGGTCTGATCCGCTGGCCAGTGTTTGCCCTGCTGCCGCTGGGCATGCTGGTACTGGCGGTTCAAGCGGTTTCCGAGCTGATCAAGCGCATCGCCTTTCTCCAGGGCTTGGTGCCGGACCCGAGCAAAAAACAAGGCAGCAAGACGGCCGAGGAAGAACTGGCCGAGTTCCTGCTGCAAAAAGAGGTGGCGGCCCGTGATGCCGTACAAATGGGAGCTGCCAAATGAACGAGTTCCTGATCGCCAATATGGCGCCCATCATGTTTGCCTCGCTGATCGTCTTTTTGATGTTCGGCTACGCCGTGACTTTCTCGCTGGCCGCCTGCGGTTTGTTTTTCGGCTTTGTGGCCGTGGAGTTAGGCGTTATCCAGCCGGCCTTTTTGCAAAGCCTGCCACTGCGCATATTCGGCATCATGCAAAACGACACCTTGCTGGCGATTCCCTTCTTCACCTTTATGGGCCTGATTCTGGAACGTTCGGGCATGGCCGAGGACTTGCTTGACACCATTGGCCAGTTGTTCGGACCCATCCGCGGCGGCCTGGCCTATGCGGTCATTTTGGTGGGTGCCATGCTGGCCGCCACCACCGGGGTAGTGGCGGCATCGGTGATCTCTATGGGCCTCATCTCCCTGCCCATCATGCTGCGCTACGGCTACGACCGGCGCGTGGCCAGTGGCGTCATTGCCGCCTCGGGCACGCTGGCGCAAATCATCCCGCCCTCGCTGGTGCTGATTGTGCTGGCCGACCAATTGGGCAAAAGCGTGGGCGAACTCTACAAAGGCGCCTTCATCCCCGGCTTTGTGCTGACCGGCTTGTACCTGATGTACATCCTGGTGCTCAGCATTTTTTACCCGCAGTCGGTACCGGCTCTGCCGCCAGAAGCACGCACCATCCGCGAAAAAGACGGCACTTCCGGTCTGCGCTCCTTGCTGATTTTGGTGATTCTTTGTACCGCAGCGGCCATCGGGTTTGCCAAATGGCGCCCGGCCACCGTGGCGCTGGACGAACTCATTGTCACCTCCATGTGCGTGGGCGTCGGCCTGGCCTTTTTTGCTGCCGTGGTCAATCGGGTGACCAAAATGGGGCTGCTCTCCAATATGGCCGAGCGCGTCACCTTTGTGATGATTCCGCCCCTGGCCCTGATTTTTCTGGTGCTGGGTACGATTTTTCTGGGGGTTGCAACGCCCACCGAGGGTGGCGCTATGGGCGCGGTCGGTGCTCTGGTGATGGCCATTGCGCGCGGTCGTATCGACCTCAAGCTGATGCGCCAGGCCATGGACTCGACCATGAAGCTGTCCTGCTTTGTGCTCTTTATCCTGATCGGCGCTACCGTGTTCAGCCTGGCCTTCCAAGGCGTGGACGGACCCAAATGGGTGGAGCACTTGCTCTCTGGCCTGCCGGGTGGACAGCTGGGCTTCTTGATTGTGGTGAACATTCTGGTGTTCGTGCTGGCCTTCTTCCTGGACTTCTTTGAGCTGGCATTCATCATCGTGCCCTTGATCGCGCCGGTGGCCGAAAAACTGGGTATCGATCTGGTGTGGTTCGGCGTGCTGCTGGCGGTGAACATGCAGACCTCGTTCATGCATCCGCCCTTTGGCTTTGCGCTGTTCTACCTGCGCAGCGTGGCGCCCAACGAGGACTATGTGGACAAAGTGACCAAAAAGCCTACCAAGCGCGTCACCATCGAGCAGATTTATTGGGGTGCCGTGCCCTTTGTGCTGATCCAAATTTTCATGGTCGGCCTCATCATCGCCTTCCCTGGCCTGGTGTCCAGCGGCCTGACCAAAGACCCGACGGTGGACGCAGAAACGGTGATGCAGCAACTGCAAACCGATTCACAGCAACGCACGGACGACAAAGCAGCCACCGAAAAGGCTAACGCAGGTACGGCCGATGAAAAGGAAGATCCCATGGCACGCATGCTGGAGTCGATGAAGGAAGAGCAGAGCAAGAAGCCTTGATTGACCAAGCCCCAGACTGCGCTTGCGTGGGCCGGGGTTTTATCTTCGCTATGGTTGCCTGGCTTTACGATTCGGTAAGGCATCAAAAAACCCCGCCAAGGCGGGGTTTTTTGTGGGCTGAAAATCCTTGAGGGGATTACAGCTTTTGCGCCTGCATAAAGTCGTCCATGGACGCTTCGGCCAGGCTGAACCACAAATTACTCTCCTTGCGGAAGGCCGAGTAGTCGGCGTAGATTTTTTTCCAGGCCGGGTTGGTGTCGTTCAGTTCGGCATAAATGTCCGTAGCCGATTTGAATGCAGCTGCCAAAATTTCTTTGGGGAAACGCTGCAGCTTGGCGCCTTGACCGAGCAGGGTTTTAAGTGCCGGCATATTACGCACGTCGTACTTGGCTTGCATGTCGGTGTGCGCATAGGCTGCGGCGCATTCGACAATGGCTTTGTACTCCGAGGACAGGCCTTCGTAGGCTTTTTGATTCACATAGAGCGACAACTGTGGGCCCACCTCCCAGAAACCAGGGTAGTAGTAGTTTTGCGCCACTTTGTTCAGGCCTAGCTTCAGGTCATCATAAGGACCGACCCATTCGGCAGCATCAATCGTGCCTTTTTCCAGGGCCTGGTAAATTTCCCCGCCGGGAATGTTCTGGGGCACTACGCCCAAGCGCTCGAGCACCTTGCCCGCAAAACCACCACAGCGGAACTTCAGACCTTTGAGGTCGTCCAAACCTTTGATCTCTTTGCGGAACCAACCACCCATTTGCACACCGGTGTTGCCCATAGGGAAGTTGACGATGCCCACTTTGGCGAAATGCTCACGGAACAGCTTCAGGCCATTGCCTTCGTACATCCAAGCCGTCATCTGCCGGCTGTTCAGGCCGAAGGGCACGGCGCAATCGAGCGCATAGGT